>JANNAY010000711.1:0-8787 GCA_031384945.1 Deltaproteobacteria bacterium | reverse complement strand
GATGGTGGTGTGTTTTTTTTTTTTGAGTGTTGCCAGTGCGCGCTGCACGTCGCGCTCGACGTCGCGGCTGGTGCGCTCGACGCCACGGGGCGCTTCGAGCAGCGCTGGTGCTTTGTCGTCGACGACCTCGCGGGCGTTTCGCACCTTGCGCCGCTCGCTGAGCCAGGCGCGCCAGGCGATGGCGCAGAGCCAGGCAAGCAGCGTCGAGTCGCCGCGCCACGACGACAAACCGCGGTGTGCTTTCAAGAACGTCTCTTGCGCGAGGTCGTCGGCGAGGCCGTTGTCGCCACACAGCCGCCGCAAGAACCCGCGCACCGGCGACTGGTGACGACGCACCAGGGTCGCGAACGCGTTGGCGTCGCCGACGACGGCGCGCGTCCACAGCGCGCGGTCAGAAGGTCCGGCGACGGCGAGGGCGCGCATGTCAGACGCGGCGCTCGAGGCGATCAGAGATGAGGTAGCCGAGGCCGATCATGCCCGGCACGAAGCCCATGCCGGCCGAGTCGATGCCGTCGACGAACAAGAAGAACAAGAAGACGCCCGCGCCGATGGCGGTCAGCAAGATGCCGCGCCGCCGATCGTTGCGTGGCGGCGGCAACACGCCGCTGACGTCGACGTCGAGCCCGCGCTCGATCGCGAGGCGCAGGGTCTCGTGCAGCCGCGCCTCGCGCTTGTAGCGAGACAGCTGGGCCATCGCGTAGACGAGCGCGACCATCAAAAAGAAGCCGAGCGGGACGAGGACGGCCACATCGTCGTTGTGGCCGCCGACGTCGACGTTGAGGTTGACGCCTTTGGCGATGGCGACGTGTTCGTCGTGGGCGTCTCTCTTTTCTTGTTCGGCTTCGCGTTTGGCGACTTCGGCGTCGCGTTGGGCGTCTTCGGCTTCGCGTACGGCGTCGCGTTCGGCGTCTTCGGCTTCGCGTACGGCTTCTCGTTTGGCGTCTTCGGCTTCGCGTTGGGCTTCGTCGATGGCATCGCGCACTTCTTCGCCGAAGCGCATCTCGCGGTGCATCTCGACGTGCGGCGGCGCGGGCGGCACGGGAGGAACCGGCGGCACCGGCGGCACCGGCGGCACCGGCTGCGCAAAGGCAGCGCAGGAGAAGACGACAGCGGGGAGCAGGCGGAGCAACTTCATCGGGACCTCAGCGTTTCACGTCTCGGGCGGCGGGCAGCGCTCAAGGACGAACGTGGATGACGGGAAGATGAGCAAAGGCCCACGCCTCTTCTTCTTCGGGCGAGAGCCCAGCAGGCACGCCGTCGCCGTCGACGATGAGCGACGCCGCCGTCGGCCGCGCGACCGCGTGCACGAGGCCGCTGGCGAGCAGGGCGGTGACGAGCAAAGCGCGGGAGAGCGTCGTGGCCTTCATGATCAGCAGACGCGGTCAGCTGCCCCGCTGGATGCAGTGCGCCAGATCCGCGTGATCCGGCACTTGTCGACGCGCCGCGTCAGGCCTAAGATTGACGCAGCGCAACAAAGCGCAGGAGGACGCCACCATGACCACCGCCACCGCTGCCCTCAACGCCACTGTCGACGCCGTCGAAGCCCCCGCCAGCGTCGCCGCCAAGGCCGATCCGGTCGCCCGCTTCCGCAAAGAGCTCAGCACCCTCGAAGAGAACGCCCGCAAGGCGGCCAAGAAGCGCCTGGCAGGCAGCAAGGTCGAGCAGCTCATTGAGAAGCTGCCTCGCCAGATCGAAGGCGAGGTCGACGCCCTGCTCGACAAGGTCGGCCTCGTCCGCAAGGCGCGCCTCGAGATCGTCAAAGAAGAAGCCGTCGCCGCCGCCGAGGCCGTCATCGCTGACGTCGTCGCCCACGACGCCGACTCCGCCGTCGGCGTCGAAGAAGCGCCGAAGAAGAAGGCGAAGAAGTCCTGAACCGCCCTCACGTATGCTGGAGGCACCCATGACCGAGCACAATCCCGAGACGCCCGCGGCTGCGACGACCTCTTCGACGACAGCGACTTCGACGACGACCGCTTCGACGACGACGACCGCTTCGACGGCGGCTGTTGATCCGCATCTGGGTCGGCGGCTGCGCGAGGCCTGGCACAAGACGGTGGGCACGTGGGCCACCGACGAGAAGGGCACCGCGTCGCTGGTGTCGCGTCTGCAGGGCTTCGGTCACCTCTCGGCCGAAGAGGCCAAGAGGGTGCTCGCCGATGCCAAGAAGCGCGTCGAAGAGAACAAGCAAGAGCTCGATCGCCGCGTCGACGAGAGCCTCAACAAGGCGGCCGCCCTCTTCTCGAGCGAGCAGCGCGAAGTGAAGAAGCTCGAAGACAAGATCGCCGACCTCGAAGCGCGCTTGAAGTCTCTCGAAGCGTGAGCGAGCTGCCGACGTTTTTGAGCAAGCCGCTGCCCGGCTTTCGCGAGCAGCCTTCGGCGTTCTCGCTGCCAGACCCGTGGGAAGCAGGGGTGGCCGCGCCGATCTTGTTTCGCGGCGCCGACGACGGCTTCGTCGTCGACGAGGTGCCGGCGTATCTGCCGAGCGGGCAGGGCGAGCACCTGTACCTGCACATCAAGAAGCAGGGCATCTCGACGCCCGAGGTCTGGCAGCGGCTGCGCCGCAGCTTCGGCATCAAAGAGATCGAGATCGGCACTGCTGGGCAGAAAGACGCCCGCGGCATCACCACGCAGTGGATGTCGGTGCCGGCCCGCCTGGTCGAGCCTCGGCTCGCTGAGGTCGAAGCAGCGCTCGGCGTCACGCTGCTCGAGGCCAAGCGCCACAACAACAAGCTGCGCCTCGGCCACCTGCGTGGAAACCGCTTCACCTGCCGCCTGGAGTCCCCGGAGGGCATCTCCGCCGACGACACCGCCGTCTTGCGCGGCCGCGCAGCCGAGGTGGCACGACACGGATGTCCGAACTTGTTTGGCGCCCAGCGCTTCGGCCACGACGACCGCGCCGTGCGTGACGCGGAGCGTTTCTTGTCGCGTCCGCGGCCCGCGAAGACCAAGCGCGAACAGTTTTGGGTCAGCGCGTTTCAGTCGGTGCTGTTCAACCACTGGCTCGCTGCGCGGGTCGCAGACGGCAGCTGGAAGAGCGCCATCGACGGCGACGTGCTCGAAAAACGCAGAGGCGCGGCGTTCGATTGCGAAGACGCTGTCGTCGACGCCGCCCGCGCCGCCGCCGGCGAAGTCAGCTGCAGCGGACCGCTCTACGGGCGGGCCATGCGGTGTGCACAACGCGACGCCCTGACAGCCGAGTCGCGATCGCTCGAGGCGCTGGGGGTCTCACGCGATGCGTTGCTCGCGCAGCCGGCCTTCAAGACAGGCACGCGACGCTGTGCGCGCATGTGGGCCGAAGACGTCGCCGTCGACGCCGCCGACAACGCCGTCGTCATCGCCTTTACGCTGCCTGCAGGCTCGTATGCCTCTGTTTTTCTGAGAGAAGTTGTCGGCGCGCGCCTCAGAGATTTGTTCTTCGATGCGGCGCCAGCGCCTCGCGTCGAAGTGGGCGTGTCCGACGACGATTGATCTGACTGGGGCCCCGATCACACGGCTCCGGCACGGATGGCCTGCTTGTTGCCCAATGCCTCTCTGTCCTTCCCCCAGCTGGAGGTCACAGATGGCGCGCAAGCAAGTGGCTCTGATCGACGTTGACGCGGTGCAGAGCCTCGTCGACGACCGCGTACCGGGCAGCAGAGCGAAGGTTGTCGAGCTCAAGCCGGCGCCGACCTCGACGCGAAAGTTGAAGGCGCGCGACGTGCTTCCGCTGCCCACGTCGAAGGGCAAAGGCCGCGGCAGCAAAAAGGCGGGCGGTGACGAGAACCTCAGCGGCTACTTGAGCTCGCTCGGGCGCATCCCGCTGCTCACTGCCGAAGACGAGATTCGCCTGGCGTCGACGCTGCGCGACGCCGAGGTGCGTTGTTGGAACCAGCTGCTCGGTGAGTCGTGCGCCCGCGCCGCGGTGATGGAGAGCGAGCTCGCCCGCGAGAACCCCTCGATCACCGCCGCGCTCGTGGCCAACGACCTCGAGCAGACCGCCGAGCTGCTGCGCCAGCTCGACGACGACCGCTCTCTCGTCGACGCCGTCATCGCCGTCGTCGACGACGCCCGCCGCGGAGATTCGTTGGTGGTCACGGTGCGCCGCGAGCGCAAGCGCGCCCTCGACGTGCGCAACGGCTTCGTGCGCGCCAACCTGCGCCTTGTCGTCTCGGTGGCGCGGCGCTTTCACCACTACCGCCTACCGCTCATCGACCTGATCCAAGAGGGCAACCTCGGCTTGATCAAGAGCGTCCACCGCTACGATCACCGCAAGGGCTTTCGCTTCTCGACGTACGCGCACTGGTGGATCCGCCAGGCCATCGAGCGGGCGATCATGAACAAGGGCGCGCAGGTGCGCCTGCCCGTGCACATCTTTGACGCCCGCCGCGAGGTCGCCAAGGTGACGCGCGAGCTGACCCACAACCTCGGCCGCGAACCCGACCTCACTGAGATCGCGCATGGCTTGGCCATCCCGCTGGCGAAGCTCATCGAGGTGTTGGCGGCGGTGCCGCGCGAGCCGCAGTCGCTCGACGACCCCATCGGCGACGACGAAGACCGCACCCTCGCCGAGGCCATCGCTTCCGACGGCGCCCTGCCTGACGAACAGGTCATCAACCTCGACGAAGAGACGACGGCGAAGCGGCTGTTGCAGAAGCTCTCGCCGATGGAGATCGACATCATCACGCGGCGCTTCGGCCTCGGCAGCGACAACGACGAGACCCTCGAAGAGATCGGCAAGACGTACTCGCTCTCGCGCGAGCGGGTGCGACAGATTCAGGTGCAGGGCCTGAAGAAAATCCAACATCATGTGGAGACCCAGCCGCGCGCTCTCGTACACTGAGACCATGCGCATCACCTCGTCCCTCTCGCTCTGCCTCTCCTTCGGCGTCCTCGCCGCGTTCCTCGCCTGCGAAGACGTCGTCGTCGACGGTGAAGGCGAGGGCGAAGAAGGCGAGGGCGAAGAAGGCGAGGGCGAAGAAGGCGAAGGCGAAGGCGAAGGCGAAGAAGGCGAAGGCGAAGGCGAAGAAGGCGAAGGCGAAGGCGAAGAAGGCGAAGGCGAAGGCGAAGGCGAAGGCGAAGGCGAACTCGGCGACGGCGAATGCAGAGTCGAAGCCGACTGCGAGGGCGGCGCCTTCTGCACACACCCCGACGATCCGCAGCAGTGTGGCATCCGGCCCCCCGACTTCGACGACGAATGCGCCGCCAACGACGACTGCGCTGACGGCTTCGTCTGCGACTTCATCGACGACGGCTGCGGCGGCTCTCACGACGGCTGCGTCGCCGCCTGCGACGTCGACAGCTGCCTTGACGGCGAAGTCTGCGACGCCGGCCGCTGCGAAGCCGCCACCTGCCAGAACGACGGCTTCGTCTGTCCGAGCAACCGCGACTGCAGCGTGACGCTGCGCGATCCCCTCGGCGACGACCGCGACCACGGCTGCGACGCCATCGCCTGCGCCGTCGACGGTGACTGCGCCGTAGGCGACTTTTGCGTCGTCGGCCGCTGCTCGCTGACGCCTGGCGGTTGCGGCTTCCCGGTGCCCTGAGGGTGAGCGCTACTTCTTGAAGAGCTTGCCGAGCAGGCCCTTCTTGGCGTCTTCGACCTTCTGTTTCTCGTCGGTGGTCTTCTGCTTGCGCGCTTGGGCGAGACGGAGCTCGCGCTGGGCGTCGACGTGCTGCGGCTGGTAGCGGATGGCCTCTTCGAAGCGCCTGACCGCGGCGTTGTCGTCGCCGGCGTCTTTCAGCACGCGGCCCAGCTTGTAGGCGGCCTCGCCGTTCTTGTCCTTCTTGAGGATCTCTTCGAGGCGACGGCGGGCGTCAGCGAGGCGGTGCTGCTCGGGATGGTCGGGGTTCAAGTAGATGCACCAGGCAAGGGCCACGGCGATGAGCGGCTCTTCACCGTCAAACATCGCCGCCTGGCGGTAGTGCATCTCGGCCTGCTTGTAGTCCTTCTTCTTGAAGAAGGTCTCGGCCATTGTGTACGCATTGCGCGCTTCGTTGGGACGACGTGGACGCGCCTCTGACGACGACGACGACCCCGACGACGACGCCGCCACCTTCGCCAAGGCCGCGAGCTCCCGGTCGTAGCGCTGCCGGCTCTCGGCGTTGCCAAGCGTCTTGTTGGCGTCACCGAGGCGCTTGAAGAGCTTGTCGACGGCGGCGCGGGTCTCGTCGTCTTCGGCGAGGGCGGTGCCGCCGAGGCGGTCGGGGTGGTAGTCGCGGGCGAGGGCGACGTAGGCGTTTCTGACGGTGGTTTCGTCGGCGGTCTGTGGGATGGCCAGAAACACGTAGTGGTTCGACGACGACAACGACGCCGCCGTCGCCATCAGCGACTCTTTCAGCTTCTTCTCGGCCGGCGTCAGGTTCTTCGCCGCTCGCGGCGCGATCGGCGCGCCTTCTTGCGACGACATCGGCGACCCCGTCTGTGACGTCGACGGCGCCCGCGGCACCGCCCCCGAAGGCTCGGTCGTCGACGCCACCGGCGCGCCTTCGCCCGAAATGTCAGGGCGGTACACGCGCGCCTGCAGGCCACCGACGGCGGGGCGCCACTCTTTGCCCAGCAGCTCGGCGCGCAGCCGCTTGAGCTCGGCGGGCAGCAGCGCTTTTGCCTCGTCGGCGTCGACCATGTCGACGACGTCGGCAGCGACGAGGCCGCGCAAGACGCCGCGGATCTCGTCGGCAGCGAAGACGCCGGCGTGCTCGAGGTCGGTGTAGCGGCGGGCCAGCCGCAAGAGGCGCCACAGCAGCTTCTCTTCGTCGTTGAGCTCGAAGATCGCTTCGATGTCGCGCGACAGCGCTTCGGGCGAGGCGCGCAGAGCCTTGCTGCTGACGCGCGAGGCCCAGGCGAGGTTTCCTTGTTTGTCGTTGGCGTTGCGGTGTTTGCGAAACACCCCCGCCTGCTCTCTCGACACCATAAAGCGAACCTAACCGCAGACCACGCGGTCGCGACAACTGCCGGACACGGTGCCCCAGTCTTCGGTGAGCGCGATCAACGGCCGAGGTGCGCCGCGCTCACATCGCAGCCGACGCGTCTCGCCCGTCAGAGCAAGACCCGGCTCTCGAGGACACGCACCCTGTCGCGCAGCTCCGCTGCCTTTTCGAATTCCAAGTCCATGGCCGCCTGGCGCATGGCCTTTTTCAACGCCTCGATCAGCTGGGGCAGCTCAGCCGGGTCGACGTTGTCGTCGTCGGCTTTGCCCTTCTTGCCGCGTCCTTTGCCGCCCTTCTTGCCACCAGGGCCCCTGGCGAGGGCATTGACGTCGAGGAAGTCGCTGTCGGCGTAGGCGGCCTCGGGGTTCAGGTCTTTGAGCGGCTTGACGATCGTCATCGGCGTAATGCCATGCGCGAGGTTGTGAGCGGTCTGGATGGCCCGGCGCCTTGAGGTCTCGTCGACGGCGGCCTTGATCGAGTCGGTGATGCGGTCGGCGTACAAGATGACGCGGCCCTCGGCGTTTCGGGCGGCACGGCCGATGGTCTGGATGAGGCCGGTGGTGGCCCGCAAGAAGCCCTCTTTGTCGGCGTCGAGGATGCAGACGAGGGCGACCTCGGGCAGGTCGAGGCCCTCGCGCAGCAGGTTGATGCCGACGAGCACGTCGAACTCGCCGCGGCGCAGCGACGCCAGCACTTCGATGCGCTCGAGGGTGTCGATGTCGCTGTGCAGGTACTTCGCCTTGATGCCGATCTCGGCGAGGTACTCGGTGAGGTCTTCGGCCATGCGCTTGGTCAGCGTCGTGACGAGCACGCGCCAACCTCTGTCGACGGTCAGCTTGATCTCGTTGATGGTGTCGTCGACCTGCGACCCCACCGGGCGGATCTCGATCTCGGGGTCGACGAGCCCAGTGGGCCGGATGAGCTGCTCGACGATCACGCCCTCGCTCTTGTCGATCTCGTGCTCGGCTGGCGTCGCCGACACGTAGACCGTCTGGTGCAAATGTTGTTCGAATTCATCGAACTTCAAAGGACGGTTGTCTTGCGCCGATGGCAAGCGAAAACCGTATCGCACGAGAGTCTCTTTGCGACTGCGATCGCCAAAGTACATGCCGCGCACCTGCGGCACCGTCTGGTGGCTCTCGTCGATCACCATCAAGAAGTCGCGAGGAAAGTAGTCCATCAACGTCGGGGCCGGATCGCCCGCCTTGCGGCCCGACAGGTGGCGCGAATAGTTCTCGACGCCCTTGCAGGCGCCCGTCGCTTCGAGCATCTCGAGGTCGTACATCGTACGTTGCTCGAGACGTTGGGCTTCCAAAAGCAGGTTGTTGTTGCGCAGCTCTTGCAGACGCTGTTGCAATTCGATGCGAATCGCGTCGAGGGCGCGCTTGCGGCGGTCGGCGTTGGTGGCGTAGTGCGACGCTGGCCAGATGGTCACCGCGTTGACCTCGCCGTTCACCTTGCCGCGCAGCGGATCGACGATCTGAATGCGCTCGACCTCGTCGCCGAAGAACGAGATGCGCAGAGCCTCTTCTTCTTCGTGGGCGGGAAAGACCTCGACGACGTCGCCCCGGACGCGGAAGGTGCCGCGGGCGAACGAGACGTCGTTGCGCTCGAACTGGCTCTCGACCAGCTGCCGCAGAAACACGTCGCGCCCGAGCTTGCGGCCGACCTCGACATAGGCCGTCATCTCTTTGTACGACTCGCGCGAGCCGATGCCGTAGATGCACGAGACCGAGGCGACGATGACGACGTCGTTGCGCTCGAGCAGCGCCCGCGTCGCCGAGTGCCGCATGCGGTCGATGGTGTCGTTGATTAGTGAGTCTTTCTCGATATACGTATCGCTTGAAGGCACGTAGGCTTCAGGCTGATAGTAGTCGTAGT
>JANNAY010000615.1:0-5335 GCA_031384945.1 Deltaproteobacteria bacterium | reverse complement strand
CGCCATGAAGGCCGCCGGCGTGCACGCGGTGTCGGTCTCCGTCGACGGGCTCGAGACCGAGCACAACTTGATGCGCCAGTCGGCGAAGTCGTTCAAGGGCGCCCTCGCCGCCATCGACGCCGTCAGAGACGCCGGCATGTTCGTCGCCGCCAACACCAACGTGAACCGCTTGAACGCGCCGGTGCTCGAGCAGCTCTTCGATGTGCTGTCTCACAAGGGCATCAAAGCCTGGCAGGTACAGATCACAGTGCCTCTTGGACGGGCCGCCGATCGTCCGCAGTTGTTGTTGCAGCCCTATGATCTGCTCGATGTCGTCCCTCGGGTCGCGGCCCTCAAGAGACGGGGATTTGCCCGTGGCATCACCGTCATGCCTGGCAACAACCTGGGATACTTTGGACCCGAAGAAGGCTTGCTGCGTTCATCGTTCAACGCCGATGTGCCCGGCGCCGAGCCCGATCATTGGCAGGGCTGTCAGGCGGGCAAGATGGTGATGGGCATCGAGTCCGACGGCGGCGTGAAAGGCTGTCCGTCGCTGCAGTCGAAGCACTACATCGGCGGCCGCTTGAAAGAGCGCAGCCTCGAAGACCTGTGGAAGAACACGGCCGAGCTCGCCTTCAACCGCAAGCGCACGACGAGCGACTTGTGGGGCTACTGCGCCACCTGCGTCTTCGCCGACGTCTGCAAAGGCGGCTGCACGTTCACCGCCCACGCCGTCTTCGGCCGCCCCGGCAACAATCCGTTCTGTCACTTTCGCGCGCGACAGCTCGCCAAAGACGGCAAGCGCGAGCGGCTCGTTGCCACCGAAGCCGCCGACGGCACCCCCTTCGACAACGGCCTCTTTGACGTCGTCGTTGAAGCCCTTGACGCCGCCGAACCCGACACCGTGCGGGCGGACGGTTCTGCGCTGGTTGCCATCGGCCGCACGCCCAAGAACAAGCTCACCATCATCGCTGCAGGAGAATGAACATGCGCCTCGTCTTTTCGCGCGCCGTCTTGACCGCCTTCGTCGTCGTCGCTGCCGGCGCCGGCTGCGGCACGCCCACCGTCGACTTCGATGTGCCGATCAGCGCCGAGACCAGCCTCGAGGGCGCGGGGCTCATCGATCAGATTCTTGGCAACTTCGGGTTCGCCGACTTCGCCAACGTCGACCTCGAGGCCAGCCAAGAGTTCAAGAACGAAGATGTGCGCCGCGAGCAGGTCGTCGACGCGCGCATGACCTTCTTGAACCTGAGCATCAAGTCGCCGCAGGGCGCGAACTTCGACTGGCTCGACTCGGTGAAATTCTCCGTCGCCGCCGACGGCGAAGACACTGTCGAAGCCGCCAGCGCCACCATCGACAACGGCGAGACCGACGTCTCGCTCGACGTCAACGACGTCGACCTCAGCCCGTTCGTTCGCTCCGAAACGATGGAGATCACGACCGAGGCCGACGCGCGGTCGCCGCCGAATGACACGACCATCACCGTCAACCTCAACTTCAAGATCAAAGCTGAGGTCTTGTGAGCCTCAGACCGCGATCGCGCGGTCTGCCTTCACCTGCTCGAGCAGCTTGAGCAGCGCTGCCGACGGCTTCACGTCGTAGTGCTTCTCGTATGTGTCGGTGCGCGGTCCGATGACCTTGACGACGTCGGGCAGCATCGCGATCTGGTCGCGGCAGCGGGCGCGCATGGTGGCCAACGTCTCGTCGCCGCCGACAGCGAAGGGCGGCGTCGGGCGTCCGCCCTTCATGACCTCGACGAGCAGCGGCGTGGTGTTCACGAACTCGTACGAGGGCTCTTTGGTGAGTCCCACCGCATCGCGCTCGAAGCGGCCGTCTTTCTCGAAGCGATAGACCTGATGCGAGCCCGGATAGGTCACCTTGCCCTCGGCGAGCTTGGCGACGGGTCGTCCATCGATCTGCGTGAGCTTGTAGACGCCGCCGAGGCTGGGGGCGTCGTCTGACGTCGCCAGCCGCGTGCCGACGCCGGCGACGTCGAAGTCGCCTTCGACGATCAAGCGCTCGATCTCGTATTCGTCGAGGTCGGACGACACGAAGATCTTCACGTCTTCGCGCTTGCGCTCTTTCAACAACGCTCGCGTCTGCTTCGTCAGCGTCGCGAGGTCGCCAGAGTCGAGGCGCACCGAGGTGACGTCGTCGCCCACCGCGTCGAGCGCGATCTTCACGCCCTCGAGCGTGTCGTAGGTATCAACCAGGTAGCTGGACTGCGGAAAAATGCGGGCATATTTTGTAAATGCCTTCTTCTCAGAGTCGGCCGCCATGATGAACATGTGGGCCATCGTGCCGCGACAAGGGATGCCGAAGGCGTCGAAGGCCTCGACGTTAGAGGTGGCCTCGAAGCCGGCGATCCAGGCGCAGCGGGCGACGTCGACGGCGGCGGCGTAGTGGGTGCGGCGGGTGCCGAACTCGAGCGCGGTGCGACCTTTCAGTGCCAACTGAACCCGCGCAGCTTTGCTGGCGACCATTGTCTGGTGGTTGAGGCACGACAGCAGAAAGGTCTCGACCAGCTGGGCCTCGCCGAGGTCGGCCTCGACGCGCAGCAGCGGCTCGTTCTCAAAAGCGACGGTGCCCTCGGGCATCGCCCAGACGTCGCCCTTGAAGCGAAAGCCGCGCAGGTATTCGACGAAGCCCGGGCTCATCGCTTTCTTCAGCCCCGGCACCTGGCGCAGCGCCTCGATCTGGGCGTCGGTGAAGCGCAGCTCTTCGAGGTACCGCAGCGCCCGCTCGAGGCCGGCGACGACGAGAAAGCGACGGTTCTTCGGCAAGCGCCGCACGAACAGCTCGCAGGTCGCTTTGCGGTGGGCCTCGCCATGGTGGAAGTAGGCCGCCAGCATCGTCAACTGGTAGAGGTCGGTGTGCAGCGCGTGCGTGTTGCTCATATGCGCCGCACCTTACAGCGCCTCGCGCGACCGCTGTACCTTCGGACCCGTGAGTGACGCCGTCAGCAAGACCCTCGTCTGTCCCGTCTGCGCCCGCGGTGGCGCCAACGTCGTTCTGTCAGCCGGTGCCTCGCTCGACGGCAGCTCGTGCAAGCGCTGCGGCGGCACCGTGCTGCCGACGACGGGCAGTGAGCGCCTCTTGCACGAAGAGCTGGCCCTCGATCGCGCCGCCCTCGTCGACCTCGCCGCGTCTTTCGGCGGCCGCCGCTTCGCGTGTCCGTGCTGCGACGCGCGAATGCGCACGTTGATGTTGCGCGGCGTCGACGTCGACCTCTGCTTCCACTGCGGCGCCCTCTGGCTCGAGCTGGGCGAGCTTGAGCGCCTCTCGGGCAACCGCCACCGCGGCCTCGCGCCCGAGAAGACCGCGACGACGACGACGTTGGCGGCGCGGCCCGAAGCGTCGCTGCGCCTCGATGGCCGCGACCCCTTCGCCAAATTCGCCGGCGCCGTCGTCGGCAGCGTCGGCGTCGCCGGCCTCGTCGCCTTTGTCACCGGCTTCGCCGCCCCCGCCCTCGTCGTCGTCGCAGGCGCCGCTGTCGTCGGCGGCGTCGCCTTGCGCTGGCGCAAGGTCGTCGACGTCTTTCCGCGCGCGCGTCGCTTTCTGCGTTCGAGGCGCTGGATGCCGGTGCTCGCCACCGACGAAGACGCCGAACGCCTCGACGCGCGCACCTTCGTCGTCGTGCGTCCGACCTTCGGCGGCGTCGGCCTCTGCGCCTCGAGCTACGTCGACAGTGTCGGCCGCGTGTTGGCGCCCCTCGATCGCGGACGGCGCAAGCGTGTGCTGGCCCGGGCCCGCGTGCACGCGCGCAGGCTCGGCGCCGCCATCGTCGTCGACGGCCGCGTCGACAAAGACGTCGACGTCGCAGCCGCTGTTCCCGCCGTCGGCGGCGACATCCCCTTCAGCATCTCGTTGCAGCGCGGACCGACCAGCTTCTGGACCTTCGAGGCCGCCGGCGTTCGCCGCGAGCGGGTCTTCACGTTGCAAAACGCTGTGCCCGCGCGCGGCAACGAAGACCGCCACGAGCGCCTCGCGCTGTGCTTCTGCTTGCAGCGCAACGACGAGCCGGTGTTGCGCTTTCACGACGACGGCGCCGGCCACACCGTCGTCGTCGGCAAAGACGGCGATGCCTGGGGCAACGTCCGCCGCCGCGGCACCGTCGGCTTTGATTGGTTGAGCTTCGCCTTCGCCGGCCGCGCGCTGCGCCTGCACCTGCTGCTGCCGCCCTTCGGCCTCGAGAGGCCGATCGTCGACGACGCCGGCGTGCGTTGCGGTGTCGTGCGGCTCGAACACGGGCGGCTCAACGTCGAGGTGAGCGCCGACGCGTCAGAGCTGCACCGCTTTGGCTGCGTCGCGCTGGCGGCCCACGCTGCCCTCGACGCGGGCCGCCTGCTCGAAGCGCGCTGAACTCACGGCGGAAAGCAGCCCGTCGTCTCGACGATGAAGGCGCCGGTGTCTTCGCCGCTGGCGGTGGCGACGTAGTGGTCGGTGTTGATGAAGGCCGGGCGCATCTTGTCGGCCTGCCCCGGCAACAACACCGACGACTCGAACACCGGCGTCGTCGCGCTGCCCGCGATTGACCAGACCTCGAGCGTCGATTGGCGCGTCGGGGTGAAGTGGAAGCGCGACAAGAACATCTTGTCGTTGTCGAGGGCCATCGCGCGCACCGCGTCAGTGCCGAGCGTGGTGACCTCGGTGAAGTTCGGCCAGTTGAAACCTTGAAAGGCGAGGATGCGTCCGTCTTCGAGTCCGACGAGCACATTGCCGAAGGTGCGGCTGTTGCTGCTGATGGTGTTGACGGCCGAGCCGGCGTTGAGCGCCACCGGATCGAGGGTCCAAGCGAAGTTGTTTTGACTGTCTTCAAAGATGCGGCGCACGGTGTTGTCGACGAGCGCGTAGACCTCGCTGTTGCTGTCGGCGTGCAGCTCGTTGACGTTGCCGCCAAAGGCGCCGGCGGCGAAGAAGCCGTCGGTGAAGTTCATCGAAGGGTCCCAAATCAGAAAGCCCTGATCGTCGCGCAGGGCCACCATGGCTTTGGAGCTGTCGATGACGACGACGCCGATGGCAGCGTTGACGTTGCCGCCGGCGGCGACGAATTCGGCGTGGCTGGACGGTGGCTTCGTGCTCACGCCAGCGTTGCCGTCGAAGCCGCCGCAGACGAGCCGCGCCGGCTCAGCCAGGAAGATCTCGCCGAGCAGCAGGCAGTTGGCGCCGTTTGCCGACGAGATGCTGCTGTAACCGGTGGCCGCACCGATGGTGAACGCGGTGTTCGACGTGCGCGCGAATCCGTTGTTGGCGTCAAAGGCGGCGAAGCCCGAGCGGGCGCTCGCGTAGACGATGTTGCTGCCGAGCACGGTGACGTCTTGGAAGAACTCGTTGTTGCCGAAGTCGGACGGGAAG
>JANNAY010000593.1:0-2409 GCA_031384945.1 Deltaproteobacteria bacterium | reverse complement strand
GTGACGATGACGTCGTCGATGCGCGCGTCACCGTCGATGTCCGAGATCGGCGCTTCGGTGATGGTGATGGTCGCCGTCGTCGCTGTCGCGCGAAACGTCACCTCGCGAAGGCCATCATCGCCGGTGTCTGACGGCGGCAGTCCGACCTGCGTCTGGCCGTTGATGATGGTTCCACCGCTGACGCTGACGTCGACGGCGCCGCTGGTGCCGTTGACCAGCTGAAAGGCGCGAAAGCGAAACGTGTAGCCGACGCCGACGCGCAGGCCGCTCACCGCTTGGGTGACGCTCTGCGTATCGGTGAGCCGCGCCTCGTTGCCGACGCAGCTGAAGTTGCTGCCCCACTGCGCAGCCGGGCAGGCGAACGTGCTGTTCACCGTCGCCGTCGAGCACGAAGCGTCTTGGGCGCGCGCCGCTGTCGACGTCAACGCCGCGAGCGCGAACGCACCCACAACCAGGTTGTGGATCTTCAAGCGTGCACCGACGTCTCAACCGCGCGACGGCGGCGGCGCGTCACGAGACCGAGCAGCACGCCGAGGGCGAGCAGCGGAGCAGGAGGCGTCTGCGCCCCAAAGCAACCCTTCTCTTCGACCGGCGGATCGGGTTCGTCGGCGGGGGCGACAGAGTTGCTGTCGGCGTCGAGGAAGTCGGGGACGCCGTCGGCATCGCTGTCGCCGAGGCCGTCGTCGTCGCCGTCGTTCTTGCCGTCGCCGTCGCTGTCGACGTCTCTGAAGGCAGGGGCGCCGTCGCCGTCGCCGTCGCAGGCGTTGGCGGCGGTGCAGGCGGCGAATTCGTCGGCGGTGTCGAGGCCGTCATCGTCGTCGTCGGCGTCGAGCGCGTCGATCACGCCGTCGCTGTCTGAGTCTCTCGGGGAGTCGACGTCGCGGACTTCGTCGCCGTCGCTGATGCCATCGGCGTCAGAGTCGGCGCTGTCTTTGTTGGTGCCGAGGGCGGCTTCTTCGTCGTTGTCGAGGCCGTCGTTGTCATCGTCGTTGTCGACGGGGACGGTGTTGTCGACGGCGTCGAGGAAGTCGGGGACGCCGTCGTCATCGGCGTCGCCGGTGCCTTCGTCGATGTCGTCGACGCCGTCGTCGTCGCTGTCTTCGTCGAGGAAGTTGGGGGCGCCGTCTTCGTCGGCGTCGCCGTCGCCTTCGTCGACGTCGAGGATGGTGTCGCCATCGCTGTCGTCGTCGAGGTAGTTGGCGATGTCATCGCTGTCTTCGTCGTCGTCGCCTTCGACGACAGTGTCGATGCCGTCGCCGTCGTCGTCAGAGTCGAGGGCGTCGATGACCTCGTCAGAGTCTGAGTCGAGGGGGGCCTGGCCGTCGCCGACCTCGATGCCGTCGTCGATGCCATCTTCGTCGCTGTCGGCGAGGTCTTTGTCGGTGCCGAGGTCGTCTTCGAGGTCGTCGGCGAGGCCGTCGCCGTCTCTGTCGACGGTGCCCGGATCGGGATCGTCGCCGTCGTTGATGCCGTCGCCGTCGGTGTCGGCGTCCAACGGATCGGTGCCGCCATCGACTTCGGCCTTGTCGTTGAGGCCGTCGGCGTCGCTGTCGCGCAGCGTCGGATCGGTGCCGCGCAGCTGCTCGGCGCCGTCGTCGAGGCCGTCTTGATCGGTGTCGCGGCTGACGGGGCTGGTGCCGTCGTCGACCTCGTCGCCGTCGATGAGTCCGTCGTTGTCGGTGTCGTCGTCGCGGGGGTTGCTGCCGGCCACGCGCTCTTCGCCGTCGTCGAGGCCGTCGTCGTCGGTGTCGGCGTCGCGCGGATCGGTCTGGGCCGAGACTTCGACGCCGTCGTTGACGTTGTCGTTGTCAGAGTCGGCGTCGAGGGGATCGGTGCCGAGGTCGCGCTCGCGTCCGTCGTTGAGGGTGTCGTTGTCGCTGTCGCTGTCGAGCGGGTCGGTGGTGTTCACGCGCTCAGCGCCGTCGTTGACGCCGTCGTCGTCGCTGTCGGCGTCGATGGCGCTGGTCTCGGTGGCTTCGGCGAGCAGGAACGCAGTTCGGCTGAGCGCCTAGCCGTACGACATCCGTCGACCGGTCATTTTCTGATAGGTTGACTGCGCCGCCTTCAAAAACGCGTAACGATGTTTCCACGAGGCGAAGTCCTCATGGCGGCGCGGCGGGTCGGCCATGAACGCCTCGAACTGCTGTTTGCTGATGCGCAACTTCTTGCAAAAATAAGCAATATCGATGTGCAGCTCGTGGGCGTCGTAGAGCGGCTCCTCGAGTTGCACTAACGCCTGCTCCCGGCTTAATTGTCCCGACACAATCAGGCTCGCCAGGTGCGGCCGGCGTTTGTCGTAGCCGAACTTCAACGGCAGGTAATGATTCTGAAAGAGTTTGGTGAACAGCGACTCGCCATGTTTGCGACCGTACGAGCGCCAGCCCACGGTTCGTTCGAGTTCGGTAATCG
>JANNAY010000873.1:0-3657 GCA_031384945.1 Deltaproteobacteria bacterium | reverse complement strand
CGCTGGCCTTCCACTTCTCGAGATGAGTTCGCCACTCTGCTGACTTGGACATCCGCCGGCGCTAAGCGCAGACGCCGTCGACGTCACGACGCGGTTCGCCGGACGGATACTCGCAGCCGTTTTCCAACATCAACAACGGGTGCGCGTCGAAGTGCTGGGTCTTTGCCTGGTAGCCGTGCTTGCCGTCCGTCGCCTCGGGCAACTCCGGCAGCGAGAACGTCGGCGTGTCCCCGTTCCACACCCAGATCCAGCCGAGGTGCTCGGTGACGGGCAGCGTGTCAAGACACGCTCGCTCGGGGATCTTCTCTTGATAGGGAATGTGCGCGCACTTTCCGTTTTCACCATATTCCCAATGGTGAAACGGACAGACGATGTGCTCTCCCTTCACGTGGCCGGTGTGCAGCGACGCGCCCATGTGCGGACAGAAGCGATCGACCACGCGCAGCGCGCCGCTCTCGGTCCGGTACATCACGAGCTTCTTGCCGAGCGCCTCGACAGGAACGATGGCGCCAAGCCGCACCGACGACGCGGGCGCCACGCAGTACCAGCTGGCGGGATAGTCATCGGCATAGAGATCGCGCTTCATGCCTCAAAGGCTGAGACGAGCCGCCGTCGTCGTCACCACCGTCGCCCATCCTCCCCTCAGCCCCGCGCATCCCCCGATCGCCGGACGCCCGCTCGTCTCAGCCCGATGGGAATCACGCCGCGCGCAGCGCCGCGATCGTCCACGAGCGGAAGACCAGCACCGCCTCGAGCAACGGCGTGAGGCCCGCCGCAGCGCAGACCGCGAAGATGCAGCTGAAAACGCCCATCACGAGAAACAGCAGGGTGCGTCGGGTGGGGCGGGGACGAGCATGCAGAGACAACTGCAACGGGCAAACCAATCGCACACCACCTCTGGCGCGGCATTCCAAAGCCATTTCTTGTGTGGCACCCGCGCAAACGCCAGCCGAGCGACGGCCGGTGTGGAGGCAGATTCGGATCAGCACCCACAGATTCGCCCCGTCGCGACCGTAGTGAGGCGGCAGGGGAAGAAGCGATGGATGCGATGAGACCGCTCGGCCCGTTCGCGTCAGCGGTGGACGACACATCGCTGATCCACAGCCTTCTCCGCCTGCTGGCGGCGTCGGAGCAGAAGGTCCACGACTGCGCGCGCCGTGTGCGCGACGGGCTTCCCGTTGAACGAAGGGCGCACGAAGCGGCGGCGGTCGGCGATCTCGTCGTCCACACGCGCGCGCTGCTGAACGAGATCGTCGCCGTGGGTCAGGTGCGCTTCGGCGGCAATTGGCGCGGCTGCGAGGCGGCGCATCCAGCGAAGCAGCCCGAGAGAGAGCTGTGGCTGGCGTTGGCGAGCGGGCAGTCGTTGCGCCGCGTGCTCTTCAAGCTGGCCGAGCGCACCGAGGACCCGCTGCTGCAAAACGACGTGCGGCGTTGGCTGGGCAGCCGAGCCCTTCTCATCGAGGCGCTCGAGCGCGCGCACGCCTGCGCCGACGCAAGCCAGGGGCATGGACCAGCCTGAATGGCGAGGTCCATGCGCCCTGACAGGTGAGGTCAGGGCGCGTCATGGATGACGATCTTCATTTCGTCGGAGTTGGCTTTGATCTCGGGGGCGTACATCGCGAAGGCCTTTGTCGGCATCGCGGAGAACTTGCCCGGAATCTCGGCGCGCAGCCGGTAGGTCATCTTCAACTTGCCCTGGGTGATTTGCGGCAAGAAGAAGACGACCTTGTCGTCACGCAACTCCATGTGGCTCACGCCCTCGCCGACGACGCTGCCGCTGCGCAAAGCAACAGGCTCAGCACCCGCAGGCTTCGGGTCTTCAAAGGCGAGGTCGGTGTAGTCGTTCTTCGACGAGACCATCAGCTCGACGAGGATGAGGTCGCCAGACTTCAGGTCGTCGCCCGACTTCATCAGGGTCTTTTTGTAGCGAACCTCTTTCGACGCCACCGTCTGGCCACGGTCGCCAGCGATCTCGTGGGTGCGGTCCTGGCGCTCGAGCTTGAAGTACTGGCGGTCGACCTTGATCTCGAGGCCCGCGGCCTTGATGTCGTCTTCGAGGGTGAAGAACGACAGATACGAGTTGAAGTAAACGGCGCCCTCGCCGGTGCGCCGGATCGTGATGGTGTGCTTGCCGCCGTCGAGCTGGTTGCCCTCGAGGGTCAAGTCGCCATTCACGACATAGAGGTTCTTCTTGTTGATGTGCTGCTTCTTCATCACCTTTCCGTCGACAAGAATCTCGAGATCGTAGTCGGCGTTGCGCTCGCCCGAGACCTTCATGTGGTTGGCCAGCGCAGCGATGACGCTGGCAGTGTCGCGCGTGCTGTCCCAGTAGTAGCCGTGCTTGCGGTGGTTGAGCAGCCACTTGACGACGAGGGGCGCAGCGCGATCGCCGGGGCGGATGTCATCGAGGGCGCGCACGTAGGCGGCGTTGGTCTCGATGTCGTCGTTCCACCAGTACCACCAGCCCTCGGTGCGGGTCTCGATCCAGGCGGTCTCGTTCTCTTTGTCTTCTTTGACGTTCTGCTCGGCATTTTGCAGCAGCAGCTTCGCCTTGTCTTTGTCGTTCAGCTTCCACAGCCCGCGAGCAAACAAGAGCTTGCCGTATGATGAGAGCTGGATTCTTCGCTCGTACATCAGTTTTTGCATCTCGTCGTTCTTGTCGCCAAAACGCGCCATCACGAGGGCGGCAAAGGCGTCGCCGTCGTGCACCCAGTCTTTGTACTGGCGCCAGCGCCACAGCTCGGCAGCGACGAGGTTCTGCAAGGCAGAGCGACCGCGCTGCAGCATGCCCGCGTCGATGGGCAGGTCGGCGTCTTGCGCGTCGAGCAGCGCGTTGAGCACCAATGCTGTCATGTAAACCGACGACTCATCGTCGGTCCACCATCCCCATCCGCCATCGCTGTGTTGCATTTTGCGCACGCGGTTCAGCCCAGTGCTGATGATCTCGTCGAGGACCTTCGTGTTGTAGATGGGGTTGCGCGCGTAAAGCTTCGCTTCGCGGGCGAGGCGGTCTTTGTCGACCTTGCCGTCGGCCGTCAGCTGCTGCGCGTTCAAGTTGGTGCGCGCCGCCGCGAGGTCTTCGAGCTTGACGCCGCCGGCCGTCTGCAGCGCCTTGCGCGTCAGCACCGCGGGAACGAAGCGCGCCAACGTCTGCTCGGTGCAGCCATACGGGTAGTCGAGCAGGTACGGCAGCGCGTCGACCATCGCCCCCGACAACGACGGCGACGTGCGCACCGTCAGCACGGTCTGCTCAGGCCGCCGCTCTTTCGGCACCTCGATCTCAAAGCTCTTCTCGGCCACGCCCTTGCCCATGGCGATGCTGCCCGTCGACGACACCGTCTTCTCCATGCCGTGCACGAGCACGGGGAACGACAGCTCTTTGGCGTCGCCGTCGTCCGCGCCTTTGGCTGTGACTCTGACTTTGGCGCTGCCTTCGCCGGTGACGCCGACGACGAAGTCGACTCTGACTTCTTCGCCGGGGTTCACCGTCACCTTTTTCGACAGCGCGCCACGCGGCACCAGCAGCGCAGGACCCTTGGCATCCGCGTTGCCAACATCGAGCTATAAGTATGACAAGGATTTTGTTGAATCGAAGTATTACTACTGCCTGAACCAGGATCACCGAAATTCCATGACCAATTCGTAATCGATCCCGAC
>JANNAY010000521.1:0-3197 GCA_031384945.1 Deltaproteobacteria bacterium | reverse complement strand
GCCTCGTCGCCAAGAAGCTCGGCACCTTGCGCTTCGTCATCGTCGCCAGCCCCGATTACCTCGCCCGCCGCGGCACGCCGCGCTCGCCCGACGACGTCAAAGCCCACGACGTCGTCGCCTTTGCCGGCCCCCGCGGCGCGTTGCACGCGTGGAAGGTGGGGGGCGCCGTCGTCGACGTCGAAGCCCGCGTCGTCGTCGACAGCGGCGTCGCCCTGCCCGGCGCGGCCCTCGCGGGGCTGGGGCTCGTGCACTGCTTCGACTTCATGGTCGCGGCCGACGTGAAGGCCGGCCGGCTCGTGCGCCTGTTCGCCGACCGCGACAACGATCAGCGCGACGTGCACGCGGTGACGACGACGGCGAAGGCCAAAACCCGCGGCGTGCGATCGGCGATCGCGGCGCTGCAGCGCGCCTTTGATCAGGGCTCGGGCGTGTAGCGCGCGGCTGTGAGGGGCCGGCCCTGCGGCGCGCCGATGACGATGAGGTCGCGGCCATCGACGATGACGTCGCTGCCGACGGGCAGCGGCAGCGGTGCGCCGGGCGCAAAGGCGCGCGACGACAACAGCAACACGGCAGCGCTGTCGCCAACAGCCACGACGTCGTCGCGGCCGTCGTCGTCGAGGTCGCCAGAGCGCAGGCGCAGCGGCGCGAAGGCCAACGAGACGACGACACCGCCTGCGACATCAGCGCCGCCGACATCGATATCGACGCCGTCGGCGCTGACGACGTCGTCGTTGCCGTCGCCGTCGACGTCGGCGGCCAAGACGCGCTGTCCAAGCCGGCCGTCGAGCAACGCGAGCCCGGCGGAAGAGAGCTGCCAGAGGCGACTGTCGGCGGCGGCGACCACGACGGCGTCGTCGACGGCGACGAGGCCGGCGCCGCCTGCGTCGAAGCCGCCTTCGATGGCCACGGCGTCGACGTCGATCAGCGGCAGGTGGTGCACGACGAGGCCGTCGGCGGCGGCGGTGACGACGTTGTTGTCGCCATCGCCGTCGACGTCAGCCACGGCGACCGCGTTGCAGGGCGCGCCTTCGACGGCGAACGACTGGCCGCCGTCGTCGTCAAACAGCGTGACGATCAAGCCGCCGGCGCAGGCGACGAGGTCGGCGGGGCCGACGCCGTCGACGTCGGCGACCACGACGATTGACGCCTGCGGCTCGCGCGTCACCAGGCGCACGGCCAACCCGCTGACGTCGAAGAGAAACGCCGAGCCCTGCTGCGGCAGCACCAGCGCGAGCCGCCCGTCGACGACGCCAGCGGCGCCCGCGACCGGTCCACTGAGAAAGTCGAGGCCAACCGAAAAAGCCGCTGGGGTCAGCAACAGCGCGCCGTCGTCGACGACGGGCCAGCAGTCGATGCAGCCCACTTCGTTGAGGTCGTCGCAGCCCTCGCCGGCGTTGACGACGCCATCGCCGCAGAATTCGACGACGCAGCCGGCGCAGCCATCGCCGTCGATGCCGTTGCCGTCGTCGCATTCTTCGTCGCGCTCGATGCGGAAGTTGCCGCAGCGCACGGCGATGCAGCCGGCGCAGTCGTCGTCGTCAGCGTCGTTGCCATCGTCGCACTCTTCGTCGGCGTCGACGCGGCCGTTGCCGCACAAGACGATGCGACAGCCGACGCAGCGCTCGCCGCCGTCGACGTCACCTTCGCACTGCTCGCCCCGGCTCGGCTGCACGACGCCGTCACCACAGCGCGTGTCGCGACAGAGGCGGCTGCAGTTGTCGTCGTCGTCGTCGTTGCCGTCGTCGCACTCTTCGCCGAGCTCTTCGTCAAACACGCCGTCGCCGCATTTGCTGTTGCCCTCTTGCTCACAGCGCGAGCTGCAGCCGTCGCCCGAGTGCAGGTTGCCGTCGTCGCATTCTTCGGTGGGTCCGCGGCGTCCGTTGCCGCATTGGTCGATCTGGCAGCGGTCGTCGCAGCCGTCGCCGCGCTCGAGGTTGCCGTCGTCACAGACCTCGCTGCCGCCCGCTTCGACGCCGTTGAGCACGCCGTCGCCGCAGCCGTCGATGGCGCAGCCGCTGCAGCCGTCGTCGTCGACATCGTTGCCGTCGTCGCAGGCCTCGTCGTCGTCGAGCACGGCGTCGCCGCAGTGGTCGACGCAGGGGGCGGCAAAGGCGCAGGCGGGGTCGTCGCAGTCGGCGAGGGCGTCGCCGTCGTTGTCGGCGCCGTCGTCGCAGACCTCGTCGTCGACGCAAGCGCCGACGCCGACCAGCGCGACGCAGAACAAGCAGAGCACGGGGCGGAGCGCGGTCGACATGATGGAACCCCCAGAAGCAGCATGCCAAAGGCAGCGGCGTTCAGCGCGTGAAGCTCAGGCGCATGGCGGCCACAGGCAGGTCGTCGCGACCACCGACGACGACGATGCCGCCATCGTCGACGATGGCAAGGGCCCCAGCGACGACGGCGAAAGGCGACATCGGCAGCCAACCGCGGCTCGACAGCAAGACCGTGGCGCTGTTGCTGCCGATGACGACGACGTCGTCGAAGCCGTCGCCGTCGACGTCACCGCCGGCCAGGCTCTTCACTGCCACCGGGCTGGCGACCACGAGGCCGTCTGCGATCCCGGCGCCGATCTCGACGACGTCGTCGACGGCAGAGACGAGGTCGTCGTCGGTGCCGTCGCCGTCTGTGTCGACGGCGAGCAGCCGCACACCGTGGCGCGCGGTGGGGGTGAACGAGCGCGCGGCGAAGTCGAAGATGAAGACATCGCCGTCGACGGTGGCGACGACGACGACGTCGGATGCGCCTTCGCGCACAGTGACGGCGGCCTGTGATCCGGTGGCGAGCTGCCCGTCGAAGCTGACGGTGTCGAGCGCGCCGAAGGGCGCGTCGGTCATGATCGAGATCAACGATGGTTGCAGGGCGATGACGTCTGCGCTGCCGCTGTCGTCGAGGTCGGCGACGACGACGGCGTCGTTGCAGAACATGCCGACAAAGAACTGCTGCGCCGAGAACGGTCCTTCGAGCAGGTGCACCGAGACCGAATTCTGCGCGCAGCCGACGAGGTCGAGGGGCGCGCGTCCATCGTCGAAGTCGGCGGCGACCGGCGCGCTGACAAAGCCGATCGGGCCGCTTTGGTTGGGGTCGAACCGCGCGCCGCTGTCTGTGAAGCGCCACAGCACGCCTTGACGGGGCGCGCTCACATAGAGCTGGTCGCCGACCTCGACGAGGCCGTCGACAGCGCCGACGACGTTGTCGAG
>JANNAY010000505.1:0-5262 GCA_031384945.1 Deltaproteobacteria bacterium | reverse complement strand
CTGGCCGGATTTGCGTTGCGCGTGCTTGCCCTTGCCGTGCGCCGGTCCCGTTGGCGCCGTCGACGTCGAGCAAGGCCTCACCTTCGTGGGTCTCCTCGGCATGCATCCCGCAACTCGGCTTCGCGTCGCAGAAGTCGATACCGCCGCTCAGGAAGTCGACACCGTTCCGGGCAGGAGGATCTCGTCGACGTGTCGACGTGTCGACGTGTCGACGCTGGTGGCGGCGCCCGGTCCGGATAGCCGATGCGCATGACAGTCTGAGGAAACGCTGTCGTGTGCAGCAGACGTTGCAGCTCTGCGCGCAGGGCTGGCACCTCTACCGGCTGCTGCAGGAAGGATGTCGCCAGCGCGCTGCTCGTCGCCGTCAGCAGCACGCGATCGAGAGCCTGCCCCGCTTGAAGCCAGTCGAGCTCATGATCACCATCGCTGAGCAAGACGCACAGTAACGGCGAACCATCTGCGAGGGCGCTGTCGTGGGCGGCGCGCGCACCGCCAAGGTCAAAGGTGCGGATGACGCTGCCGGCGAAGCGAGCGACGAAGTCATTCGTGCCAAGCGCGTCGGCGGCGAGGCCATCATCGCTGGCGCGGCGGGCGCTGAGCCACGTTGCCACTGCCGCCGATCACCAACGGAGACGATGCGGGCCAAAGCGGCGCGGTCTGCAGCATCGGTGAGAACAGCTAGACGACAGCCCTCGACGGCAGCGGCGCTGACGAGGCGGGCGATGGGGACCTCGTCGATAGCTCGCTGCGCGAATGGCAGTCGCCACGAGTGGCGCGAGGAGATGGCACCGAACAACCGCTCCTCGTGCAGGTCGCCTTCGTTGTCGTCTGAGAAGACCACACGGGCGGAGACGGTGGCGCGGTCGAGGTAGAGGTCGGCGGACGCAGCGTCGACAGCGGCCGGCAACAACGTGACGTGCGGCATCAGCCCCTCGTGTCGTGCGGCCATGCGGAGGTGAAACAAAAGGCGCCGCACGAGAGCGCGAGCTCGCGATCCTCGGGCTCGACCACCGGCGTCGCGCGACGTCGATCCGGCAGCAGCGCGAGCACGTTCTCGTCCATCCGCACCTGCCACTGCTGGCTGTTGTGGCTGCTCGGCGCGAGCACCGCCCACTCCAACATCCGTCGCAGCCGCCGCGGCCACTTGTTCTTCGTCGTCGTCGCTCTTGTCGTTGTCGTTGTCATCGTCATCCTTGGTTCGACATTTCGTACATCGAAGAATTGACCGGTCGCGAGGCCACTTGCTCGCCTGCCATCTCGCCGACGCCGTGAGCCACCGCGGCAGCCGATCATGCGAAGAAGACGAAGGCGCCCATCAGGTTGATGCCGAGGACCTTCTGCTCGAGGGCGGTGGCGTCGACATCGCTGTCGACTGCGGCGATGGCGTTCTTGTTGGACGAGGCCGCAGGTTGGCGGGTCTCTTCACTTCCAACGCAAGCGCCGGACCGAGGTCGCCGTTGACGAAACGCGGGATGACGACATCGCGCAAGACGCGGCTCGCGACAGCGTCGGTGACCACGCCCTCGAGGCCGTAGCCGACCTCGACGCGCACGCGGCGGTCGCCCGTGCCAACGAAGAGCAACATTCCGTCGTCGCGGTGCTTGTCTCCCAGGCGCCACAGCTCAGCCGTCTGCAGCGACGCCTCTTCGACCGAAGCGCCTTCGAGCGAGCCGACGACGACCACCGCGAGCTGGTGACCAGTCTGTTGTTCGAACGCTGTCAGCTCTTGCTCGAGCTGGCCTTTGTCTTTGCCTGAGAAAACGCCGGCTGCGTCGACGACGCGGCCCGTGAGCGGTGGCGGCGCGAACGCGGCAAGCAACGCGAGGACGAAGAAGGCGGCCATGTCAGAACCCGACCTTCGGTGCGACGTCGACGCCTGCAGGCGCGTCGAAGGTCGCGCGCACCTCTTTGCTGCGCAGCGCCGATGCTGGTGGGCAGGCGCTGAACGTAGAAGCGGCCGCGGGCCCTCGAGCTGCGACAACAAATCGCGATAGGCCTGCGTCGCTTTCAGCTCCGGATAGGCCTCGGAGACGGCGATCAAACGCGACAACGATGAGGAGAGCGCCGCCTGTGCTTTCTCAAAGGCCGAGAACCGCGAGGGATCGTCGACGATGGCGGCGTAGACCTTGATTGCGTGGCGGCGGCGCGGGCTTCGCGCCACGAACATCAAGCGGGCAACGTCGCCCGTCGACGCCGCCGCCATCGAGCGCTTGGCTCGTTGGCGGTGCGCTCGCGCTTGCTGCGAAGCATCCGGCCCAGGCGTCAGGGATCGCGTGCGGCGGGCAGCCAGATCGTGAAGCGAGCACCGCCGCTGAGCGGGGACTCGAGCACCAGGGTGCCACCGTGACGACGCGCGAACTCGTGCACCATCCCCAAACCCACGCCGGTGCCCGACTTGCCTTTGGTGGTGAAGAACTGCTCGAAGATGCGCTCGCGGATCTCGGGCGGGACGCCGGGTCCGCTGTCGGTGACCTCAACAAAGGCGCCCTCGTCGCGGCCACCGCTGCGCACGGTGACCTGGCCGCCCAGCGCAGAAACGGCGTCGAGCGCGTTGACGACGAGGTTGGCGACGGCGGCGACGGCTTCGGCGCCCTCGATGCGCACCGGCGGCGCCTCGTCGCCTTCGATTGCCAGGGCGACGTGCGCGGCGGCCTGACTGAGGCGCGGGCGGCACAGGCCAACGGCGTCGGCGATGACGGTGCCCAGCTGGTGAACCTCTCGCGCTTCGTCGCCTCGCGGACGGCCGAAGAACCGGAGCCGCTCGACGAGCGCCAAGCCGTTGTTGAGCGGACGACGCATCCGCTTCACGTTGGCGCGCACCGTGTCGCCGTCTTCGGTGCCAGTCTCGATGACTTGGAGGAGCAACAACATCGGCGCAAACACGTTTTTCAAGTCGTGCGAGACCCCGACCGCCATCGCACCCAGCGCCCGCAGCGTCTCGTCCTGTGCCAGCGCTCGGCGGGTCGCCTGTAGCTCGTCATAGGCGTGCTCAAGCTCGTCGAGCTCGCGGGCGCGGGCGAGAGTGGCGGCAACGATGTCGACCACGGTCGCGGCGAGCTTGAGCTCTTCGTCGTTGAGCCGCTTGTTGTCCGTGAAGAACAAGACCACCACACCATAGAGCCCGCCGGCTGCGACAAGAGGCAATGCTGACGCCGACGTGAACCGATGCTCGGCAGCGAGAAGTCGCTCGACGAGCTCGGCGCCAAGCAGATCCGTCGCGAGCGTCACCTCTGCAGCGAACGATCGACGCGCCACGATTCGCGGCAGCCCGGTGGCGTCGACCAGCACCAGCACCGCACCGTCAGCGCCGACGACGTCGACAGCGCTGTGGACCAGCAGCTCTTGGACCTCACTTGATGATGGCGCAGTGGCGAGCAGGCGCGCGAAGCGCGCCAGAATATTGATCGTGCTCGACAAGAGCTGATGTTAGGAACCGTCGTCGACGAGAGCAATGGAGTGGGATGATCGAACCGAACTATATGGAACGCCTGCACCTCGACGAGGCTGAGCTCACGAGCCGCCGGGCGTTCTTCGAGGTCACCGATGACGACCTCGCGCTGCTGGCTTCGATGCGCCCCTTCGCCGAAGCACACATGGATAACTTCGTCGACGAACTTTACGTGCTGCTTCTTGGCCACCCAGAGACGCGCCGGATTTTCCCGAACGACGGCATCGTGCGCCATGTGCAGGCGGTGCAAAAGCTCTACTTCCTCGGCCTGTTCTCGGGCCGCTGCGACCTCGCCTACGTCGCCGACCGCATCCGCATCGGCGTCGCCCACGAGCGCGTCGGCGTGCCGCCCAAGTGGTACATCGGCACCTACGGTCGGTATCTGCGACAGCTGCTCGCGCGGCTCATGCGCGACCTCGCCGATCCCAGCAAGGCCCACGCGGTCTTCGCCAGCGCGACCAAGCTCGTCGCGTTTGACATGGCGCTGGCGATGGACACGTACATCGCGGCCCACCTCGAGACCATCGCTCGAAACCAGGTCGCCATCCGCGAACTGTCGACGCCTGTCATTGAGGTGCATCAGCGCATCTTGTTGCTGCCCCTCGTTGGCACGCTCGACACCCAGCGGGCCGAGCAAGTGATGGAGACCGTGCTCACCAAGGTCGTCGAGCACCAAGCTGCGGTGATGATCACGGACATCGCCGGCGTCGCCGTCGTCGACACCAAGGTCGCCGATCACCTGCTGCAGACGACGCAAGCAGTCCGGCTGCTGGGCGCCGAGAGCATCTTGACCGGCATCTCGCCCCTCGTCGCCAAGACCATCGTTCGGCTCGGCATCGACATCAGCGCGATGCACACGCGCAGTCGCTTGGCCGCCGGCATCGAGCTGGCGCTCGAGCTCGTGAGAGTTGGGCCGCAGGCGCGCACGGCGCGCCATGCTGGCATGGGCGGGACACCCGAGCCCCGCGGACCCCACACACCTGACAGCCATCGATGAACATTCCGGTGCTCAGGGTCGGCGGCTGCCTGCTGGTCACGGTCCAGGTCGAGCTGAAAGACACCCTGGCCGATGCCTTTCAGGAAGACCTGCTCACCGCGCTGTCGATGTCCCCAGCCCGGGGACTGGTCATCGACATCAGCGCCCTGGACTTCGTCGACAGCTACGTTGCGCGCATCATCGCCGAGACTGGCAAGATGGCGCAGCTCATGGGCACGGCGACGGTACTGGTCGGCATGAGGCCGACGGTCGCTGCCACATTGGTGCGGATGGGCTTTCGCATGGAGGGCGTTGAGACCGCACTCAACGTCGACGCCGGCCTCGCGCTCATCGCACAGCTTCGCAAAGAGCAGCGATGATGGTGACCTCGGTCGTCTCGCAACACGAGATGGCCATCGCCAGCGAAGACGACGTTGTCTTGGTTCGTCTCAAGGCGCGCGCGCTGGCCGCACAACTGGGCTTCGATCCCTTCGCCATCGTCGCGATCGTGACCGCTTGCTCCGAGCTCGGCCGCAACGTCTGGCGACATGCGAAGCGCGGACTGGTGAGATTCACCATTGTCGAGAGCGGGCGCGTGGGGCTACGCGTTGAGTTCGACGACACCGGACCAGGGATCGTCGACATCGCCAGGGCGCTCGCCGGTGGCAACAGCACCGTCAGAAGCCTCGGCCTCGGCTTGGCCGGCAGCCGTCGCCTCGCTGAAACGTGCCGGCGCAACGCGAATCCGCTTTCTGTGCTTGGTCGCTGCTCCCGAAGGTGTCCGCCGCCTTGCGGAGGCACATCCGGATGTCGTCGTCTACTGCGCGGCCCTTGATCG
>JANNAY010000467.1:0-2213 GCA_031384945.1 Deltaproteobacteria bacterium | reverse complement strand
AGGTTTCCTCCCCCCTCCGCCTCCCTCCCTTCAGGGAGGGGGGCCGGGGGGGTGGCCGCGCGGCGAGGCGGCCGCAAGGTGCGACGCTGCGTCTACGGCGGCTTCTTCGGCGCCTTCTTCTTCGGCATCTTCGTCGCTGGCGCCGCCCACGCCGACGTCCCCGTCTCGCTCGGCCTGTCGGGTGCCACCGAGCGCGCCGGACTCACGCAAGACAACGCCAAGAACCCCACCGGCGCCAGCTTCGGCGCCCCCACCAGCGACGACCGCCGGCTGTTCAAGCTGCGCTGGCGCCTGCCGTGGCTGCTCTCGTCGGGCGCGGGCCTCGGCTCAGGGCCGTTCTCGTCGGGCTTCGTCAACACCGGCCTCGCCGTCGGCGGCCTCTCGCTCGCCGCCGAGCCCACGCAAGATCTCTCGGCGTTGATCCCGCAGCTCGCCCTCGGCGAAGAGAAGAAGCTCGGCCACCTGCAGCTCGGCGCGCTGTCGTGGAACCTCGGGCACCACAGCATCGTCGACCACTACACCAACAGCCCCGAAGGCGTCGCCCGCCGCGTGGGCGTCGTTGGCGAAGTCAACCTCGCTGGCCTCGGCGCCGCCGTCGGCGTTGGCGATGTCATGGCGCCGCAGAGCTTTCTCGCCGGCCGCGTCTACGGACGCCCGCTCATCTGGTTTCTCGCGCCCGACGCGACCTTTCAGCCCAACGAGCTCGACGTCGATCCGCGCACCGAGGTGTTGGGCATCTGGGTCATCGGCGTCAGCGGCGCCGCTGACTTCAACGCACCGGCGCGTCCCATCAACAACGCGGGCGGCACCGGTGTCGTGGCGGCGTACGGCTTGGACAACGAGGCGGCCCTGCTCGACAACCAGATCGTCAAGGTCATCCCGCGGCTCGACATCAACGCGCTCACCCTCGAGCACAACGGCGTGTCGACGACGGGCTTCGGCGTGCACCCCGGACTGCAGCTGATGGTCGACGCCCTCGGCTTCCGCGTCGACGTCGACGCCGAGGCCAACGCCTCTGGCGACGGCTACCAACCCCGCGTCTTCGATCGGCTCTACACGCTCGAGCGCGTGCAGACGCTCGGCACCGGCAAGCCCAAGCTGCTGCTCGATCGTCCGGCGTCGTGGGGCTGGCAGACGCGGGCGCAGGCGTCGTTTCTCGAGGCCATCACCGTGTTCGGCGAAGTCCGCGATCAGGCGCCGTACGACGAGACCCTCGGGCGCCACAACATGACGGCCACCGTCGGCGCCAGCGCCTTCATCGTCATGGTCGGTGGTGCTGTGACGGCGACGCAGACTGGCATCGGCGACAACGACGTCTTTGGCCCCGGCTTCGTCGTCACCGGCGAGGGCCGCGTCGCCCTCGTCGCCAACCTCGTCCACGTCGTCGGCCGCGCCTGGCGCGCCCACGTCGCCGCCGGCGACGACCCCGGCGAATATGTCGTCGACGAAGGCATGAGCGCTGGCCTCGAGATCAACTTTGATTTCTTGTGAACGTGACCCGCAAGTCACCGTAAAGACCCACGATCGGGCGAAATCACCCCTCTGAAATCAGTGTCCGGGCGCAGGACAGGCACGGTGGTGCTCGCTATGGTGGCCGTCCCATTCCCAGGGTGATCCATGATTCGTCCCGTCCTTCTGGGCACCACGGCCGCAACCAGCCTGCGCGCCACTGTCCTCGCCTCGTTTGTCGTCGTCATCGCCGGGCTCCCGGCCTGCGACTGTGGCAATGAGCCCCCCGGCGAAGGCGAAGGCGAGGGCACGGGCGAGGGCGAGGGCGAAGGCGAAGCGGGCGGCGAAGGCGAAGGCGAGGGCGAAGTCCAACCGCCCACCGAGCCCATCCGCGTCCCCGACAGCGGCGACCCCGACAACGGCACCCTCGACTCTGACTGCGACGGCCTGACCGACCTCGAAGAATTCACCGGCACCTTCGCCGGCGGCGCCACCACTGACCCCGCCGACTACGACTCCGACGACGACGGCATCGCCGACGGCGTCGAGCTCGGCCGCACCGAGGCCATCGACGTCGAATGCCCAGCGACGTGGAAAGACGCTGACCCGACGACGACGACGTCGCCCATCAGCAAAGACACCGACGGCGACTGCCGCGACGACGGCGAAGAAGACGTCAACATCAACGGCCGCGTCGACGACGGCGAAGGCGACCCCGCCGCCGCCGACAGCGACGGCGACGGCATCAGCGACGCCGACGAGGC
>JANNAY010000459.1:0-2205 GCA_031384945.1 Deltaproteobacteria bacterium | reverse complement strand
CCCCGCCCCTGCCGATCTGCCCTCTCGCCTGGCGCGCCCGTTCCGCGATCACGCAGATGTAGGCGCCTGCGACGTCGGCGCGGTCGGCTCAGTCGTCGTCGGGGATGTCTTCGGTCTTGATCTTCTTCGGGTCGTAGCCGAGGTCGTCGTCGCCGTTCTCGCCCTGCATCTGGGTCTTGATGGGGCCGTCTTTCTTCGGCGGCGGCGGCTTCTTCGTTGTGTCGTCCGGCTTCTTCGTGGCCATGTCTCTGCTCCCTGCCGCGAATCCGCGGACACCGTCATTCAAGCCACGGCTGGGGTCGTGGGCAAGTTCTCGACGAAGATTCGTTCACGGGCCGCATGGCGCTCCGGCCGCGGCGAGCGTTCTCGTCGTCGCGCATCCGGCCGGCCTTCGGACCCGGCAGCGAGGCTGAGGGCTAGCGGATGGTCTTCTGCACGAGCTTGAACGCAGTGCCCTGCTTCTCGAAGCGCAGGATGACGACGAGAGTGCGGTCTTTGGGGACGGTGACGCTGAAGGTCTCGTTGATGCCGAACTGCGGGTTGTTGACGACAAGGGTCTGCTTGCCCGCGCGCACCTTTTTGTCAGCAAACGGCGTCTCACCCAGCCGCTCGTCGCCGAGCTTCACGTTGGCCCACGGCTCAGTGCGCACGCTGAGCGCGCCGTACTCGATCTCTTTGCGGGGCTTGTCGCCGCGGTCGGCGACGACGACGGCGGTGAGCTTGGCCTCGACGACGAGGGGCACGCCGGGCTCGGCGACGACGACGTCTTCGAAGGGCTGCATGCCCGGCGCCTCGAGGCGCAGCTTCACCTCGCGACCGGGCTCGACGAGAAAGCCCTGCTCCCACGGGGTTTCGCCGCGCATGACGCCGTCGATCTTCACTTTGGCCTTGGGGGTGGACTTGACCACCATTGGCACCCACGCCTGCAGCGTCACTTCGCTGGTGCCACCCGCAGGCGCATCGACCTCGACGTTGCGCGGCGGCTGATCGGCGAACTGGGCCTGCACCGTGGCCGTGCCGGCTGGAACTTCGACCTTGACGGGCGACTTGCCGACGACGCGGTCGCCGACGATGACCGACACGCCCGACGGCACGGTGCTGATCTTGAGCGTGTGCGCGACGACGCTGCCTGCGAGCGCGGGGCCTGCGCGGTCGACGACGACGCCGGCGTCGGCGGTGACGACGGCTTTTTCGCCGCTGACGCCAACCGCGACGACGCCAGCGATGGCGATGACGACGAGCGAGGCGACGAGGCCGACGAGGGCGACTTTGTTGACGCCGGCTTTTTGCGCGACGTCTTCGTTGGCAGCGACGGCGACGAACGCCGGCGGCGACGACATCGCCACCGACACCTCGGCCGTCACGGGCACGGCCGACACAGCATTGAGCGCGTCGAAGTCGGGCATGGCGGCGAGCGCGGTGGGCTCATCGCGCGGCGCCATCGACGGCAACGACGGCAACGACGGACCAGGCGCTGCGTTCGCCCGCATCGTCTCAGCCGACGACAGCGACGGCGTCGACGACGTCTTCTCGTGCGCCGACAAATTCAGCGCCGAATTCTGCGGCAGCGCCATCGTCGCGTCGGCCAACGACGCCGACGGCGCGAGGTCGGCGCAGTTCTCTTCGAACCAGGCGGCGAGAATGTGCTCGTCGACGCGGTTCTGCAGCCACTCGTCGAGGGCGATGGCCATCTCTTCGGCGGTCTGAAACCGCCAGACGAGGTCACGCGACAGCGCCTTCTGCAAGATCGAGTCGAGGTCGCCGTCGAGCGTGGTGTTCACCGACGACGCCAGCGGCACGTCTTCGCCGGTGATCTTCTGCATGATCAGCAGGTCGCTCTTGTCGCGAAACAGCCGGCGGCGCGTGACCAGCTCGTAGAGCACGACGCCGAGGGCGAAGACGTCGCTGCGGCGGTCGAGCACGTCGCCGAGGCACTGCTCGGGCGACATGTAGGCGACTTTGCCTTTGATGATGCCGGTGCGCGTCTTCGTCTGCTGGTTGTTCGCCTTGGCGACGCCGAAGTCGGTGACCTTCGACTCGCCCTCTTTGCTGACGAGGATGTTTTGCGGCGAGATGTCGCGGTGCACGAGGCTGAGCGGCAGGCCTGTGGCGCCGTCGATCAGGTCGTGGGCGTAATGCAGCCCGTCGGCGGCGCGGGCGCAGATCCACACGCAGAGGTCGATGGGCAGCGGGCGGCGCGTTGGC
>JANNAY010000445.1:0-1948 GCA_031384945.1 Deltaproteobacteria bacterium | reverse complement strand
CAATGGCCGGGCGGCACCGGGGCTGTGTCGAGAAAGTCGGCCGCGTTCTTGTAGGCGTTGGCGATGCGGTAGAGGCCGCCCATGGCCCACTCGGGATCGCCGATCTGGATGGCGCCGACGTAGGTGGCTTCAAGCTCGTCGAGCAACGCGAACTTCGACTGCAGGGCCGCGCCGTCGTCGGCGCCGCCGGTGAGGCTGACGCGTTCGAATTCAGCGCGGATGACTTCACCCAACAAATATTGCGCGCGGGCCATCCAGATCTCTGCGTCGTCGATGCCTTTGCCCTTGCCGTTGACGGCGGCGCTGAGGCGTTCGACGGCGACGTCGGGTTTGCCGGTTCTGAGGGCGGCTTCGCCTGCGATGGAGTTGCCGACGATGCCGTAAGCGCCGTTGTCGGCGATGAGCAGGCCGGCGTCTTCGGCTTTTCGCCAGTCGCCGTTTTTCACCGCGGCCTTCGCGAGCTGCGCGATCCACGTGGGCTTTTTGTTCTCGTCGCCTTGCTTCACGAGCCGCTCGTAGTCGGCCATCGCCGCCGCGTACTCACCGAGCTCGGTGCGAATCGACGCCGCACCTTCGAGCAGGTCGTCGCTGGCAGCGTCGTCGGGGAAGCGCCGGGCCTGCTCTTCGTAGTAGGCGGCGGCCTGCTCGAGCTGCGACGTGCGCACCGCGATGTCGGCCAACGAGGGCAGCACCTCGACCGCGTATTTGGTGTTGCTGTACTCCTCGAGCAGCTGGCGTCCGACCTGCTGCATGTCGGCGGTGTTGCGGCGGTCTTTGGCGATCACGAACGCCTGGTGAAGCGCCTTGGCGGCCACCTCAGAGCCCTTCTTCTCGACGACGAAGCTGGCGATGGCGGCAGCGACGTTGCCTTCGGCGGCGATGGTCTTTCGGTTGATCTCTTCTTGTTCGGCCTGCTCGGCCATCTTGTTGGCGCGTTCGCGGAATCCGCCGTCGAGGCGGGCGTCAGCGTTGAAGACGCGGGCCTGCTTGGCCAGTCCGCTGAAGTCTTCTTTCTGCGCGTAGGCGTCGAGCGCGAGCTCGGCGGCGGTGATGGTGTCTTTGTGGTTCGGGTGCTCGGTGACGAACGCCGTGAACAGCTCGATCGATCGATCGAACAAGCCCTGCTCGAAGTAGGCGCGGGCGACGTTGAACTTCACTTGCGGCGCGTTGACGTCGTCTGGAAAGCGCTGAACGAAGCGGGCGCCGAGGTCTTTGATGCCTTCGCGGGCCATCATCGACTCGAAGCGCGATCCTTTGTCTTCGACTTTGAGCGCCTCGAAGTACGACAAGATGGCCGAGTACATCGCCTGTTTTTTGTCACCCTGCACGTCGCCCGTGGTCGCCACCAGCTTCTGCCCCGGCGTCGGCGGCGGCGGCTTCTTCGGGTCGGTCTTCTTCGGCTCTGGCTTCTTCGCGTCCGGCGGCGTCGTCGCCGGCGCCTTCGGATCCGCCGGCTTTGTCACTTCGGCGGCTTTGCCTTCTTCGGGTTTGGCAGCGGCGGGGGCGGCCGGGGCGTCAGGAGACGCGGTGTCGAGCAGCGCCAGCACTTTTTCATACTGCCGACCAGCCTTCACATACGACTTACCAGCGTACAGCGTGTCGGCGTAGTTCCACTCCATGTTCAGCCGCTCGGGCGATTCTTCGAACACCGACAGGTAGCGGTCGTAGGCGCGGGCGGCGCGGCGGTAGAGGTCGTCGTCGTTCTTCTCTTTGGCGTAGGCGTGCAGGCGCGTCGACAAGTCGCGCGTCAGCAGCTCGAAGTCGCCGAGCACGGACTTGTCGGCGTCGTCGGCGCGCCACCAGTATTTGTAGCGGGCGGCGACCTCGGCGAGCATGACGACGTCGTCGTCGGCGTGCTGCAGGTCTTTGGCGGCGACGGCGCTCTCGTAGACAGCCTCGGCCCACTCGAGGTTGCGGTCGACATCGTGGCTGATCTTGATCAGCTAGC
>JANNAY010000434.1:0-10097 GCA_031384945.1 Deltaproteobacteria bacterium | reverse complement strand
GTCGACGGCCGACGCTGGGGTCATCGCCTCGCTGTGGGGCGGGGGCTCGCTGGTCGGCAGTCCCCTGGGTGGATATTTGGCCGACACCATTGGTCGAAAAAAAACACTGTTGCTCGGCTACATCTCGGTCGCCATCGCCCTGTTCGCGCTCTCAGCGGTGTCAGACTTCGCGGCCATCGGCGCCTTGATCTTCGTCGTCGGCGTGACCAGTTCGCTCCACCGACCGGCCTGCTCGGCGGCGCTGGCCGATCTTGTGGATGAAAAAGACCGTGCCCGTGTCTTCGCCCTCTTCTACTGGGTGGTGAACCTCGCGTTCTCGATCAGCCCGGTGCTCGGCAGCTTGCTGGTGAAGACGGGCTTCTCGACCCTGTTCGTCGTCGACGCGGCCAGCTCGGTCGTCTGCGCGCTCTTGATCTTCGCGTTCGTGCCCGAGACGCAGTCGGCAAAGGCGCGGTCGAAGGCGGCGGCGTCGCCGCTGGTGCCGTTGCTCGACAAGGCGTTCGCGCCGTTCTTGTTGCTGTCGCTGTTGGTGTCGGTGGTCTTTCACCAGATCGACGTGACGTTGCCCGTCGACGCCCGCGCCCACGGCGTCGACCTCAGCGTCTGGGGCCTGCTGCTCGCCATCAACGGCGTGTTGATCGTGCTGGTGCAGCCAGCGCTCAACCGACGAGCGTCGACCTGGCCGCTGTGGACGGTGCTCGCCAGCGGCAGCCTCTTCATCGGCGCGGGCTTCGCGATGCACGGCATCTGGACAGCGCTCCCCGGCTACGCGTTCGGCATCGTGCTGTGGACCCTCGGCGAGATCTTGTGGGCGCCGGCGACGCCGCTGGTGGCGACGAAGCTCGCGCCCGTAGCGTTGCGCGGCACGTACCTCGGCGTCGCCAACGCCCCCCACGGCGTCGGCTTCTTGCTCGGCCCACTGCTCGGCTCGCAGCTGCTCCAGACGATGGGTCCGTCGTTGTGGTGGTGCTGCGGCGTCATCGGCGTCGCCGGCGCCGGCATCGCCTGGTGGCTGCACCGCTTGTGGGCGCGCCTGGCTCACGCTGCTGCTGAAGAAGATGCTGCGGGCTAGTTCGAGAAGAGCTCGACGCTGCTGACGTCGACGACCGACCACGCGCCGGCTCTGAGCTCGTGCTCGAGCTGTCCCGGACCCCAGCCGGCGTAGCCGACGAAGGTGCGCGCGTGCGCTGGTCCACGTTTGTGAATGAGGGCCTTCATCAAGTCGGGGTCGTGGCCGGCGACGACGACGGCGTCTTCAACGACGACGCCACCGCCGACATCGCCGTCGTGGACGACGATGACGGAGTTGCGGCCGACGGGGCCGCCCCAGCCGTAGGGCACGCCGTAGGCTTCGCCAAAGACGGGGCCGTTGACGACGACACCGACGGCGCCGTCGTTGTCGTGGTGCACGAGGTAGATGCGCGTGCCCGCGAAGGTCGGGTCGCTCATGTCAGGTGCTGCGACGAGCATCTGCCCCATCAACGTCGTCGGCTGCTGCACCGGCGGCGTGTCTTCGTCGATGAAGGCGCCGACGAAGCCCCCCATGGAGCCGATGTAGCCGACGACAGCAGCGGCGCTGGCGAAAGAGAAGGCGGCGACGGCGAAGAGAGAGGCGACGCGCATGACGTCATCGTAGCCAGCTCAAATGCTAGATTCACGAGGTGAACGTTTTCGAATCCTCACTCGCCCGTTTGCAGCAGGCCCTGCGGCCGTGGCTCACGCTGTCGACACCAACGTTGGACGCGCAGCGGCATTTCTGGCGCATCGGCAACGTTGGTGACGTCGTCGTGGACGTCGCTGATCCCGGCTTCCCAACGGGCGTCGCTCCAGAGACCGTCAGCTATGTCGCCGACCGCGGCGCGGCGATCCTGATCGTGCGACCCGACGACCCGCGCGTGGTGACGACGTTCCCCGATCTTCTGGAGGAGATCGCCGGCCACCGGCAGTTCCAAGAGAATCATGCCGCGTTTGCCAGGTTGCTTCCGTCGCTTTTAAATGACGAACAAATTCATGGAAAATGGGTTATATTCTTCGATAAGAAGATTTCGCATGTTGCTGATACGCGTGACGATGTTTACGCTTGGTTTCGCCAGAACATGAAGGCGCTCTCAGGACCGGTCATCGCGCAGATCGTCGAGCCACGCAGCTACCGGGTTGGTGGCGCCCGTCGCGAGAAGCGATGAGCCAGCCGCTCACGGATCGAAGCCCGCAGCTCACGGCGATCCTGTTGTCTGCCGTCGGTGTTCAGCGGGCGGTCCGCTTGCTCATCGACACGGGCGCCGAGGTATCAATGATTACGCAGACGATCCTCGAAGAGCTGCGATCTGTGCCGCGCGGACGGCGTCACATCATCGAAATCTCCGCGAACGGAGCCGAACATGATGAGCACGCGCTACACATCAATCTCCTGTTGACCGATGGTCATGCGATTGATTTCCGCGATTTTCTCGTCGTTTCAATGGCCGATCAGCCCGACGGGATCGACGGCTTGATCGGCCAAGATTTGTTGCAGGATCTTGTCTTCGTCTACGACGGTCCTCGCGGAGCTTTCCGACTTGAGCGGGGGTGATCAGCAGACGCGGGCGAAGACGAGCTCGGGCAAGCCGAAGTTGAAGGCGAGGCCGACCCTGACGCCAGAGGCGGCGAGGCCGCGCAAGGCGTCGACCTTGGCGGCGTCGGTCAAGACGGTGTCGGCGCGAACGAGCACCAACACGCGCTCTTCGACGAGCAGGTCGGCGACGAGCGAGCCGACGACTTTGTTGCGGTAGACGACGGACAACGAGGCGGCGCGGTGGGCGACGAGGCCGCGGCTCTGCACCTCGAGGGTGAGGGCGTTCAAGTACGTGTCGGGGGCGTGCCACGCGCCGAGGGCCTCGTGAACCTTGAGGGCCGCGTCGAGGGTGTCGCCGCAGGCGCGGTCGTCGACGATCTCTTTCGAGAGACCTGCTCGCCGCGAAAGCACCGCCAACGACGTCTGCGCCACGGATTCACAATAGGCGACGGCCAGCCCCGTCGTCCCGTCGTGAGGTGGCCCTGCACCCGGCAGATCGGGCAGAGTGAACCGCCTCCGAGAGCATGTCGTACATGTCGCACCCGAAGGTTGAATCGTGAGCCCTGTGAGGTCAGCAGCGTGAAGATCCTCTACGGCGTCGTCGGCGAAGGCATGGGCCACGCGACGCGCAGCCGCGTCATTCTCGAAAACTTGTTGGCCAAGGGACACGAGCTTCGGGTCGTGGTCTCGGGGCGCGCCCACAAGTTCATGTCCGACAAGTTCCAGGGTCGGCCCCACATCGTCGTCGAAGAGATTCACGGCCTGCACCTGAAGTTCGAGGGCAACGACCTCGACCTCTCAGAGTCGGTGCTGTCGAACCTCAGCGGCGCCCCGCCCGGGCTGCTGAAGAACCTCTCTGTCTGGCGCAAGGTCAACGACGAATTCAAGGCCGACGTCGTCGTCAGCGACTTCGAATCCTTCGCCTGGTTGTTCGCGCGCGTCGAGCGGCTGCCGGTGATCAGCATCGACAACATGCAGATCATCAACCGCTGCGAGCACGACGACTTCGTCTCGTCTGACTCGTCGTTCGCGTTTCGCCTCGCTCAATTCGCCGTCAAAGCCAAGCTGCCGGGCTCGTACCACTACCTGGTGAGCTCATTCTTCTTTCCCCGCGTGAAGAAGCCGCGCACCACCCTGGTGTCGCCGATCTTGCGGCCTGAGATTCTCAGCGCCCGTCGAGAACCGGGCGCGCACGTGCTCGTGTACCAGACGGCGGCGACCAACGCCGAGCACCTGCTGACCACACTGAAGAAGCTGCCATACCAGTTCAAAGCATATGGAACAGGTCGCACCGGACAAGACGGCAATGTTGCCTGCATGCCCTTCGCCGAGCAGGGCTTCATCGACGACCTGCGCACCTCGCGCTGCGTGGTCGCCGGCGGCGGCTACTCGCTGATGGGCGAGGCGGTGCACCTGCATGTGCCGATGTTGAGCATCCCGATCGCCGGCCAATACGAGCAAGAGCTGAACGCCCGCTACCTGCAGCAGGCCGGCTACGGACGCCTCGGCGACGCCATCGACGCCGACATCATCGACGACTTCGTCAAACACGCGCCGTCGATGCAGCAGGCGCTCGAGTCGTACACCCCGCGCGACAACTCGATCTTGTTCGGCTGCCTCGACGAGCTCTTGCGCGACGTCTCGCTCGACGAGCCGCCGCCCGAGTCGTTGTCGGCGCCGAACCTCGGCAGCTACGAGCCGAAGCTCAAGGGCGCCCTCGCCGACGCCCTCACCGACCCCATCGGCGACGATGGCGACGACGTGACCGACCCGCGGCTGCTCTCGCGAAAGGGCAAATGAACAGCAAGCCCGATCCGCGGCCCGAGACAGCAACGGCGCCGGCGAAGTCGACATCGGCGCTGGCGCGGTCGCTGCGATCGGTGGGCGCCGGCCTCGACGGCGCCGCGTTCGTTGGCGAAGACGAGCAGGGTCGCATGTGCACGGTGCACCGCGTTCGCGCCGACGTCGCCGTCGACCCGGTTCGTCGTCGTCGTCTGCTGCGCCGGCTGGCATTTCACGAGCAGGCCGCGCGCGAGAACGTGCCGGGGCTGTTGACCATCCGCGGCGTCACGCTCGAGCAGAACCCGCCCGTCATCGTCGTCGAGCAGACCCTGCGCAGCCTGGCCGACGTGCCGCACCTCGACGGCGCCACCGGCGGCGCCTCATTCGCGCGGGTCGTCGACCTGCTGCACGGCCTCGCGCAGACGCTGGCGCTGGCGCACACCGAAGGCATCGTGCACAGCGCGCTGACGCCGAAGAGCGTGCGGCTGCGCAACGACGAAGACGTGGGCGCCCGAGCGAGCACCGCGCTGTGCTTTCTCGGCCTGCGCACGATGAGCGAAGGACGCCCGGATGCGTTCGCCAAAGCGCTGTGGCCCCACGACGACGAAGAAGAAGAAGTCCGCAGCGTCGACGACGCCTACGCCTTTGGCGGCATCTGCGCCTTCATGGTCGCAGGCGAAGCCTCTGCCATGGCGTTGTTGAAGGTCGGTCCGCGCGAAGCCGCCACCATCGGCCTGTCGACGGCGGGGCAGGCGCCGGCGGATCACCCGTTGTTGTTGCTGGCGCGCGATCTGCTCGACGCTGAGCCGGCGTGGCGTCCGACGTTGAGCGACGCGGCGCGGCGGTTGGGGGCGCTGCTCGAGAGCGTCGAGCGCAAAGAGGCAAAGACGCAGGCCATCGAACGGCCGCGCTCGGATCGGCCGGCAGCGACGGTGGTCGAAGACAAGCTGAGCAAGAGCGGCGACCTGCTGCGCGTCGGACGCTTCAAGCTGGTGTCGACGTTGGGCGCCGGCGCCATGGGCACCGTCTACCGCGGCGTCGACGAAGACACCGGCGCTGTCGTCGCCGTCAAGCTGCTGCAAAAGAGCGGCGTGCCGTCGCCGAAAGCGTTGAAGCGTTTTCGCAAAGAAGCGCGCTTGCTCTCTGAGCTGCACAACCCCGGCATCGCCCGCTTTCTCGACGCTGGCGAAGAGAACGGCCAGCTGTTTCTCGTCACCGAGCTCGTCGAGGGCAACAACCTCTCGCAGATCGTCAAGGCGCGCGGGCCCTTCGCCGAAAAAGAAGCCATCGCCATCGTCGTCGACCTGCTCAGGGCCCTCGTCGATGTCCACGACAACGGCATCGTTCACCGAGACATCAAGCCCGAGAACATGATCCTCGTCGACGATCCGACGACGAAGGGCACGCACACAAGCTGATCGACTTCGGCGTCGCCCGCCACGAAGACGAGTCGCTGTCGTTGGCGATGACGCGCGAGGGTGCTGTGCTGGGCACGCCGCTCTACATGGCGCCCGAGCAGGCACGCGGCGGCGTCGTCGACGCCCGCACCGACATCTACGCCGTCGGCACCTCGCTCTACGAGCTGTTGATCGGCAAGGCGCCGTTCGCCGGCAAGGGCATCGCGATCGTGCTGGCGCTGCAGCTCGAGCAGGTGCCGCCGAAGCCGTCTGAGCTGCGCCCCGACGTCAGCGACGAGGTCTCGCGCATCGTCGCCAAGGCCCTCGAGAAAGATCCGGCGCTGCGCTTTCAAGACGCGCGCGAAATGCTCTCGGCGCTGTTGCCGCTGATCGAAGACCCGCCCGAGAAGCTCGACCAGCACCCGAAGCCGCCGTCGAAGGCGTCGCAGTCGTGGACGTTTACGTGGGATCTGGCGTCGACGCCCTCGCAGCTGTGGCCGTACGTGTCGAACACCGAGCGCTTGAACCGCGCCATCGGCCTCGGCGCCGTCGACGAATCCGTCGTCGTCAACGACGGCGACGTCACGTCGTTCGGTCGATCGAAACAAGCGGGCTTCGCGCTCGCGTGGAAAGAGAACCCCTTCGAGTGGGTGTACGAGCGAAGGCTCGGCGTGCTGCGCGAGTACAACGAGGGTCCCCTGCGTTGGTACAAGTCGACCGTCGATCTGCAGCCCCACACGTTTGCCTCGGGCAGCAAGGGCAGCCGGCTGGTGCACGAAATTGAGCTCGAGCCGCGCGGCCTGCTGGGTCGCGCAGCGTCGTCGGTCGAAGTCGGCATCCGCGCCCGCCGCGCCCTCGATCGCACCTACAAGCGCGTCGACGATTTGCTGCAAGGACGCCTCGGCGACGCCGCCGTCAAAGACGCCTTTGAAGAAGCGCCGTCGCTGTCGGCTGAGAAAGAGGCCCGCTTCGCCTGGCTCGAGAAGCAAGCGATCGAGCACGGCGCCGACACGCAGACCATGGCGCGCCTCGGTGATTGGTTGCGCCAGGCGTCGGCGCAAGACGTCGGCCGGCTGCGTCCGATCGCCGTCGCGCGGCGGCTCGACCTCGACGAGACCTCGGTGATTCACGCCTGCTACCACGCGTCGGCCGTCGGCCTGCTCGTGCCCTTGTGGGATCTGCTCTGCCCGACCTGCCGCGTGCCGTCGTCGATCGAAGAGACGCTGAAGGCGCTGAAAGACCACTCGCGCTGCGAGGTGTGCAACGTCAACTTCGCCCTCGATCTGGCGACGACCATCGAGCTCGTCTTCAAGCTGCACCCGTCGCTGCGCGAGGCCGACACCAAGACCTACTGCATCTCGTCACCGGCCCACACGCCGCACGTGATGGCACAGGTGAGGCTCGGCCCTGGCAAGGTCTTCGTCGTCGACGTCGACCTGCCCGAAGGCGCCTACCAGCTGGCCGGACGCCGCCTCGGCTACTCGTCGTCGTTTCGCGTGCGCGAGAGCGCGCCGAAGACGCGCTGGCAGGTGCCGCTGTCGAAGGGTCCGCCCCTCGACGCCGCCCGCGCCTTTCACACCGGCCGCCAAGAGATCGCGCTGGTCAACGACACGGGGCGCGAACAGCTGGTGCGCATCGAGCGCACCACCCCGCGTGACGACGTGCTCACCGCCGCGCGCGCGCTCTCATCGCCGGTGTTCAAGCGCGTGTTTCCCGGCGAAGTGTTGGCGCCGGGATCTCTGGTGCGCGTCGCCGCGGTGACGTTGATGTTGGTCGAGGTGCGCGGTCGCCTCATCGACGGCATCAGCAACAGCGAAGAGCAGACCTTCGAGAAGCTCTACATGCTCTACCGCGCCGTCGATCAGAAGGTCGTCGAGTGCGGCGGCACCGTCGTGAAGCTGCAGGGTGAAGGCGTGCTCGCCGTCTTTGACGAACCCGCCACCGCCGTCCGCTGCGCCGCAGGTTTGCCGGCAGTGCTGAAGCAGCTGACGCCGACGGCGACGGTGCGCTGCGCCGTGCACCGCGGTCCGGCCGGTGCCGTGACCTTGAACGAGCACGTCGACTACTTCGGCCGTGTCGTGCACGAGATCTTGCAGCTGGCCGCGCGGGCCAAGCCCGGCGAGCTCTTGCTCAGCGACGCCGTGCGCGGCGACCCCTCTGTCGACGCTGCCCTCGTCGGCGCCGGCATCGTCGCCGCCGCCGGCGAAGGCACCCTCGACGACCTCGGCCACCGCGTGCAGCTGCCCCAGACCGTGGTCATCGACGGCTGAACCCTGCGTTTGGGCGGTGGGTGTCTCCTCGGGGGAGACACCCACCTCGTCGAGGACCGAGCCGGATCGACGCTGTGTATCCTGCGAAGAGACACCCACAGCGGATCTCGTCCACCTGTTGACCGAGGTCGAATGTCGTTCAGCGAACCGACCGAGCCTGCGACGCGAAACACTCTTCATGCGCACGCACTCGCTCTGGTCTCTCGCCTTCGCCACCTCCTGCGTTGTCGTCTGCGTCGCTTGCGATGACGAGCTCGACGCCGTGCCCGGCAGCGTCAGCGGCGTCGTCTGCGATGTCGCCAGCGGCGTCGGCGTCAGCGTCCCCGTCGGCCTCGGCAGCGGCGCCGTCGTCGCGTCTGATGCCTCTGGCCGCTACCGCTTCGCCAACGTCGCCGCCGGCGAAGACGTCGTCGTCGTCGTCGGTGTTGATGATCATGAGCGCAGCTTCGACGTCGTCGTCGTCTCTGGCGAAGACAGCGTCGTCGTCGACAGCGCTTGCCGCGAATTGCCCGCCGGCTTCGGCGACATCGACGGCGTCGTCTGCGGCGACGACCACGAATTTCTCGACGACGCCCTCGTCACCGTCGTCGTTGGCGACGAAGAAGTCGCCAGCGCCCGCACCGGCGTTGGCGGCGCCTTTCACGTCGACCACGTCGCCGCCGGCAGCGTCGTCGTCGCCGTCAGGGCCAGAGGCTTCGGCCGCGACTTCGCCGTCGACGTCCGCGGCGGCGAGACCACGGTGATCGCGCCCGCGCTCACCTGCGCCGATGAGCTCACCGAGCTGCCCGTCGACCTCGAAGGCGGCGTCCCCGACGTCGAAGGCAGCGAAGGAGAAGGAGAAGGAGAAGCGACGCAGCCGACGCCGCCGCCGGTGCCGGTGACGCCGCCGTCGTGCACGCCGCAGGCAGAGATCTGTGAGAACGACGTCGACGAAGACTGCGACGGCCGCGACAACGCCTGCGACCCCATCAGCGTCGACGTCGACATCGACGGCGACTGCGTCACCGCCCGCTGCCCGGCCAGCGCGCCGCATCCTGTCGGCTGCGACATCGACTTTCAGGGCGGCGACGAGCGCGGCTGCGTGGCCAACAACGGCGGGGCTGTCGTCTACTTCCAAGAGGGCGACGCCTGCGGCGCGGGCCACCTCGAGGGACAGCTCTACTGCTCATCGTTCTTGCCGCCCGAGCCGCTCAACGAGGACAACTGCCCCATCAACAAACAGCGAAAATTCTATCCGGACGACCGCGACGGCTGCCCCGAGACCGACTGATCGCCCGCCGTCACGCTCGATCAGTAGCCGGTGATGAGGCGGGCGCCGCGGTGGCGCGTGAAGTAGTGGTTGGCCCACTGCAGCACGACGAGCAGCCGGTTCTCGAAGCCCACCAAATACATGATGTGAATGAACAGCCAGGCGAGCCAGGCGAAGAAGCCGCCGAACGAGACGTTCAGGCCGAAGCCGACGCGGGCGACGGCTTCGTTTCTGCCGATGACGGCCATGGTGCCTTTGTCGAGAAACTCGAACTTCGGGCCCGTGCCTGACTTCGCGAGCGGGTCGCGGCCCTCGTTCTGAGAGATGGCCTTGATGCGGCGCTGCACGATGAGCGCGGCGTGACGTCCCATCTGCATGGCGACGGTGGCGACGCCGGGCAGGGGCTGTTTGTCGTCGGTGTGGGCGAAGTTGGCGAGGTCGCCGAGCACGAGGATGTCGGCGTGTCCGGGCACGGTGAGGTCTGGTTCGACGATGACGCGGCCGGCGCGGTCGGTCTTGGCACCCGTCTTTGCGGCCAGAATTTTTGCCAGGGGTGAAGCGGCGACGCCGGCGGCCCACAGCACCGTCTTTGCGTGCAGGCGCTCTTTGACGCCGGCTTTCTCGATGTCGACCCCGTCGGCGTCGATGCCGGTGACCTTGGTGTTCAACAAGACGGCGACGCCGACGTTGTTCAAGGCGTCGACGCCGTGCTGCGACAGCGCCGGCGTGTACATCGTGAGGATGCGCGACGTGCCTTCGACCAGAAGAATGCGGGCGTCGTCGCTGTCGATGTTTCTGAACTCGCCCTTCATCGTGTGCGCCGCGAGCTCGCCGAGGGCGCCGGCCAA
>JANNAY010000413.1:0-4430 GCA_031384945.1 Deltaproteobacteria bacterium | reverse complement strand
GTCTTGCTGCTCATCGCCAGCAACCTGTTCATGACCGTGGCGTGGTATGGGCATTTGCGCTTCAAAGACGTCGCCTTGTGGAAGGTGATTCTCGTGTCGTGGGGCATCGCTTTCGTTGAGTATTGTCTACAGGTTCCGGCGAACCGCTATGGACACGGGATGTTCAGTGCGTTCCAGCTCAAGTTGATGCAAGAGGTCATCACGCTGGTGGTCTTCTGCGGCTTCGCCATCTTCTTCTTGAAAGAGACGCCGAAGTGGAACCACGGCGTCGCCGGCCTCTTCCTCGTCGGCGCCGTCGTCTTCGCCTTCTGGGATCGCGTCCCTTCGCGCGAGCAGCATGGCGCTCCGGCCGCGGCCGACAGCGTCGTCGGCGAGCGTTAGGGGCCGGCCTCGTTCTTTGTTGTGCTGCGCACGGCTGAAGATCGTGCTGCGTACGGCCGAACACGGCTGAAATGGGTGCTGCGCAGGCTCCGGTGCCTGGAAGCCGTGCGCAGCACAAAAACGAAAGAGGCCGGCTTCACACGTTCGTCGACGACAAAGCCCGTCGCGGCCGGAGCGCCTCGCTGCTCGCACTCAAACGATCGGCGCGCCTTTCAGGGGCGCGTAGGTCGCAAAGACCTCGGGACAATGCGTCGGCACCAGCTCGATGTCGGGAAACGCCTTGGCAAAAGCGCCGAGCTTCACGAGCGTCTGCCGGTACTTCTTCGTCGACGAGAACAGCGGGTACGTGACGAAGCCCGGCATGCGCTGCTCAAAGATGGCGCGGCGGTACCAGACGGCGTCGGCGACCAGCAGCTTGCGCACGCCGGGCGCAAGCTGCACCAACATCCCAATTTGTCCGGCGGCGTGGCCGGGCAGCTCGACGAGCAAGACGCTGCGGTCGCCGAAGAGGTCGTGGCAGCGGTCGAAGGGGCCAAAGCCGCGGTCGCCAAATTCGGCGAGGGCGTAGACGCGGTCGAAGAAGGCGTCGTCGAGCAAGCCGGGGACGAAGCCTTTTCTGACGGCGTTGACGGTGTCGCCTGCTCTGCCTTTGGCGTCGTTGACGCCGTCTGCGTGGGCGATGACGTCGGCGTCGTCGAAGTCTCTGACGCCGGCGATGTGGTCGCCGTGAAAGTGCGAGAGCACCAGCCGATCGACCTTGTCGATGCCCAGCGTGCGCAGCTGCGTCTTCACCTCGTCGTCGGGCACGCACGTCACCGGCGTGACGCGCGCATAGAGGTTGAACGGAAACGGCCGCGTGTGCTCGTGAAAGTGGCGGCTGTAGCCGGAGTCGAACAACGTGACACCAAAGTGTGGGTGCTCGACCACAGCCACCATGCTGTGAAAGGGCACAATCTCACGTCGCGCTCCTGAGAGAACGTGGTGCTCGTAGCCCTCGGTGAAGCCGGTGAACAACAGCCGCAGCGTCACCGACGTCGACGCCGGCGCCTCGTCCGTCTTCGTCAAATGCGTCAGCGTCGTCGTGATGGCGTCGTCGATGGAGACCTTGGGACGGTATCCCAGCGTCGTCTTTGCCTTTTCAATGTCGAACGTCTGCGTGCGCGCCAGCAGTGACGCACCGTACCGCGTCAACGACGGCTCACCGAGCGATGGAAACGCGCGGTGCACGCCTTCGACGACAGCGGCGAATTTGTCGACGACATCGGCGCTCACGGGCTTCAGCTCGTGATCGATGCCCGCCTGCTTCAGCACGCCGCGCAAGAGCGGCCAGATGGGGCGGGGGTCGTCGTTGGTGACGGTGAAGACGTCGCCTTTGACGCCCTTGTCGACGGCGAGCACGAGGGCGTCGACGAGGTTGCCGACCCAGGTGAGGTCCAACGCGTTGTCACCCTTGCCAATCTGCCGGAGGCGCCCTGTGCGCGCAGCGTCGAGCAGGCGGGGCAAGAGGGTGGTGTCGCCGGGTCCGATGATGGCGCGGGCTCTGACGATGACAGCGTCGAGTCCGTCGTCTGCGACGGCGCGCTGCACGATCTGTTCGGCGGCGTGTTTGGTGCGCGCGTAGTCGTTGACGAAAGAAGCGGGCAGCGGATCGCTCTCGCGCACCCCGCGCTTGTCGACCTTGGCGAAGTGCAGCGCCGTCGTCGACACATGCACCAGCCGCTTCACCTTGTGCCGCACGCAGGCGTCGACGACGTGGCGCGTGCCGTCGACGTTGGCGCGCTCGAACTGCTGGCGCGTGCCCCAGGGCGACGACAGCGCGCCGGAGTGAAAGACGACGTCGCAGCCCCCAGCGCCGCCGGCCAGGGCGACGGCGTTGTCGACGGCGGTGGCGTCGCCGAGGTCACCGCGCACGCGCTTGATCTTCGGGTGAAAGATGCGCGACTGCGCGTAGAGGTTGCGGCCGAAGACGACGACGTCGTGGCCGTCGTCGGCGAGGGCGCGGGCGAGCCATGAACCGAGAAAGCCAGTGCCGCCGGTGACGAGGGCGCGCATCAGCGGGCGGCGGTGCGCTGCTGCGCAGGACCCCGCAGAGCGGGGCAGGTGGCAAAGATGCGGTCGACGGCGGCGACGACGGCGGGGGCTTCGCTCACGTCGAGGTCGTTGAGGCCGACGGCGCGGGCAGCGGCAGTGGAGACGACTTCGCGCACGCCGCGATCGCGTTCGTGCAAGCGGTCGCGCAGTTCGACGAGCGCGTCGACGCCGACTTTGCACTTGGCCTCAGAGGCGTAGCAGCAGTCGTACTCTGCGTGGTGCGACCACCAGCTGCTGAACAAATCGCGGTCGATCGAGTGGGCGACGGCGCCGCCGCCGACGACGATGGCGAAGGCGAAGGCGAAGAATGCCGCGAAGCCGATCAACAACCGAGACAACAAGTAGTTGCGCTCGTGCGCGGCTTCTTTGACGCGGGCGTCTTCGTCGGCGACGACGCCAGCGCGGTCGCCATCGCCGGCTGAGGTCGACGGGATGCGCCATGGATCAGAAGACGTCGCGGTGCTGCTCGTCATGTCGTCACCGTGTTTCGAACTGCGTGGCCACCGCGCCAAACCGCTGATCGATCTTGCCGCGGCGCGAGAGGTTCACGAGGACGTCGAGAATCTGATCGCGCAAGCGCCGCGTCATCGCCTCGTCGAGCTCTCGCTCTTTCACGCGCTCGAGGTACTCGAGCAGCAGCCGCCCATGGGCGCGCGGAAAGCGCTGCACCACCTGCCGCACGCCGAGGGGTTCGTCGACGACGATGGCGCGGGCCAGGCGGTAGATGCCAGCCTTTTGAAAGAGCTCGTCGGTGTTCGCAAAGGCGATGCCCGAGGTGTTGCCGGTGGCCTTCGGCACCCCGCCCGTGTTCGGACCGCCGCGCGCTGACGACGGTGGCGCCCCCGTCAAGATCTTGCCGAGAAAGGTCTGGGCTGCCCGCAGCTCCATCCCGTCTTTCACGTCGGCGCGTCTGACGGCGGCGACCAATTCTTCGGCGTCGCCCGGCGAGAGCTTCGACAAAAACTCGGCGAGGGCGCGTTTGCCGACAGCGAGAAAGGCGCAGGCGATTTCGTCGGCGCCGATGTTTCTGATCAAGACGATCAGCTCTTTGGCCGAGAGCAACACGAGGTCGCTGAAGGCCAACGACTGCAGCTCGCCTTCGAGGGGCATGGCGATGAATTTTGCGTCGAAGCGGGCGCGCACGAGCTTGATGACCTCGAGCGGCACCCCCTTCATCTCTTCGCGTGTCGGCAGTGCCTGCTGCACGCCCTCGGGCAAACGCGCGACGATTTGCTTGGTCAACGAAGACGGCAGGTACATCAGCACCGCGGCGATCACGCGCGGGCTCTCGCCCTTGAAGCCCGCCGCCAGCCACGACGGCTCAACGCCATCAAGGCCCTTGACCGAGCGAAAGCTCATCAGGCCTTTGAGCTCGCGCACCATCAGCTGCACCCGCTTCTCGCGGGGAATCTCGTCGAGCTTTGCCTGCTTTTCGGCCAGCGGACCCTGCGCTTCGTCGGGCAAGAGCTGCCACAGCTCGGTCGCTTGCGATCCGCCGAAGGCCAACGTCGTCAGCAGCAGCGTTTGCTGCCGGCGATCGAGAGGGTGAAGCATGCGTCCGAGCACCTGCTCAGCATGCCCGCAAACCGCGGCCGCGTCACCCGGCGCTCATGACCAAATTCGCGCGCGATTCAGCGGGGTTGGCGCGGTTCGTCGACCTCAGTCAGCAGCACGTCGAACGACGTCTCACCGGTGCGCAACATGCGGCGCACGTAGGGATTGCAGATGCGACACGCGAGCCCAAACGCGGTCTCGTCTTGCAGCTCGTCAAACGTCGGCAGCGTCGACGTCGCTGACTTCGACTGCATCGACTTCGCGATCGCGTACAGCTCAGGAAACGGGCGACCGAAGCAGACGCAGCGGTCGACGCAGATGCGACTCATGGGCTCACCACGACGTCGTCACCGCTCAGAACTTGCCGGCCATGACGAGAAACGCGCGCATCTTTTCGTTCGTCT
>JANNAY010000406.1:0-2587 GCA_031384945.1 Deltaproteobacteria bacterium | reverse complement strand
TGCGCGATCCACTCTACACCTTTGAGCAGCTCGAGCGCGGCCAAACCCATGACGAGCTGTGGAACGCTGCGCAGCACCAGCTGCGCAGCGAAGGCATCATTCACAACTACCTGCGCATGCTCTGGGGCAAGAAGATCCTCGAGTGGAGCCCGGATCCGCAGACCGCGCTCAAATGGCTCATCGAGCTCAACAACAAGTACGCGATCGACGGCCGCGATCCCAACTCGTACTCCGGTATCTTCTGGGTGCTCGGACGCTACGACCGTCCATGGGGTCCTGAACGCAAGGTCTTCGGCAGCATTCGTTACATGTCGTCGCTCAACACAGCCAAGAAGCACAACGTCGAGGCTTACCTCGCGCAGTGGGGCGATCCGGCAAAGGCGACGTCGACGAAGAAGAAGAAGAAGCAGGCGTCGCTGCTGTAGCCATCGTCGGCGTCGAACGAAGAGTCGAACGCAGTGTCGAACTAAGAGACGCCACCGGCCGGTGTCTTGTCGAGAAAGCGGTTGCCGATCGGATCGGTCGCCGGCATCGCGTCGACGTCGAACACCGCGACGGGGCGGGCGAAGCCCTTCACCATGCGAGCCTCGAGCGCGTTCGTGCGCATGCCCGCGACCTGCAGCAGCCGATCGGTGACCTCGTCGATGAGGATCTGTCCGGGTTTGGCTTGTCCGCACAGGCGCGAGGCGAGGTTGACGGTGTCGCCAATGACGGTGAAGTCGAGGCGACGACGGGCGCCCATGGCGCCGGCGACCACGTGCCCAGTGGCGATGCCGAAGCCGACTTCGAGGGGCTGCTCGTTGCGCGACATGCGCGCCGCATTGACGACGTCGTGCAGGGCCACGCGCATGGCCTGCGCCGCCTTGACGGCTCTGACGGCGTCGTCGTCGGCGACGATGGGCGTGCCCCACACCGCCATCATTCCATCGCCGAGAAATTTATCGAGCGTGCCGCCGTGCTCGAAGACGACCTCGACCATCGAGTCGAAGTACTCGTTCAACATCGACACGACCTGCTCAGGGTTCGCCCCGTCGGCGATCGTCGTGAAGCCGCGGATGTCGGAGAACAAGATGGTGCACTGCACCTTGTCGCCAGCCTTGCTGAAGTCGAGCTCGTTGCGCACGGCCTTTTCGACGAGCGCCGGCGACAAGAAGCGCGAGAGCTCGGCGCGGGTGGCGGCTTCTTCTTCGATCTTGCGGCGCAAGCGCGCGTTGGCGACGGCGAGGGCGGCGGGCTGGGCGATGGCGCGCAGCAGCGAGAGGTCTTTCTCTTCGTAGGCGCCGGCCACCGACGTCGACGACAGGTGAATGACGCCAAGTACCTCGCTGCGCACCACCAGCGGCACGCACAGCGCCGAACGGATGCGCGCGCCAACGATGGTCTCGCTGCGCCGCAGCTGTGAGTCGATCTGCGCGTCAGAGGTCAGCAGTCCGCTCTTTGTCACCAGCACGCGCTCGACGATGGCGCGCGGGATGTGCACAGCGGTGTTGCGCTCAGAGAACGACGCGAGCGTAACGAGGTCGTCTGAGATCGCGGGGTCGCGCAGCATGACGACGGCGGTGTCACACGGCAGCACACCGCGGATCTTCTGCAAGATCGTTTGGCCCAGCGGCTCGAGGTCGGTCTCGAGACCGACGGTGGCGAAGAGATCAAAGGCGACGCGCAGCCGCTCGTAGTCGCGGCGCAGCGCCCGTTCGTCGACGACGACGCTGGCTTCGCTGAAGTCGACGCCGCCTTCTGCGTCTTGTTCGGCGAAGACGCTGTCGGCGTTGGCGCCTTCGCTGAGCAGATGCTCGGGGATCAGCGTGACGCTCGTGTGCTCAGGCGACGACGACGGCTTCTTCTGCGGCCCCGTCTCATACGGCGCGTCTTGCTGCGGCAGCGCGCCGTTGTTCGTGCGCACCGGCCCACCAAAGATCGGATCGCTGCGGCGCATATCGGCGAACGACGACAACGGCGTGGGTTTGCCGAAGCCGCCGTCGCCGTCGCCCTCGTCGCCAGGCAGCGCGGCACCGGGCTTCATCGCCGGACGCACCGTCGGCGCGGGCGGCGCCGGCACCGCCTGCACGGGTCGGGGCTTCGGCGGATCGACGCGAAAGCGCAGCGTCGTGTTGCCGACGACGACGAGGTCGCCGTCTTTGAGTTTGTGGCGGGCGACCCGTCCGGCGTTGACCAGGGTGCCGTTGGCGCTGCCGAGGTCTTCGAGAAAGAAGCCGTCTTTCGTCTTGCGAATGACGAGGTGCGCTTTGCTCACCTCGGGATCGAGCAGCTGGATGTCGTTCTCGGTGTGGCGCCCCACCGTCGTCGAATCGAGCAACAGGCGGGTGTGGGGCACGCCGTCGGCCGTCTGGTACTCGACGCGCGCCGTGTCGATCGACAGCGAGATGGTTTCGCCCGGCGTCGAGCGCACCGCCAGGGCCGCAGCAGCGAGGTCGTCGGTGGCGTCGTCGACGGAGCGCGAAGCGCGCTTGCCTGGTGGCGGGTTGCGCCCATCGAGCGAGTCGTTGGTGGGTTATTGAAAAAGGCCCACGATCCCGGCCACCCGCGCGGCGGCCCCCGGCGCCGTGGGCGGCGGCGGAGGGGGCTT
>JANNAY010000859.1:0-2698 GCA_031384945.1 Deltaproteobacteria bacterium | reverse complement strand
CGACGTGACCGAGGCTGCTCCGCTCTTGCGCCATCTGGGCCCCTACCTTCTGCTCGAGCCGCTGGGACAAGGCGGCATGGGCACGGTCTACGTCGCTGCTCGCACCGACGACGAACGCCGCGATCTGTGTCTTGTGAAGACGCTGAAGAGCGACGCCATCAGCATCGGCGACACCACGCCCCGCTTTCTCGACGAGGCCCGTGTCGCCGTGCTCTTGCGGCACGAGAACCTCTGTCAGGTCTACGGCGGCGGCGAAGACCGCGGCGAATTCTACCTGGCGATGGAGCTGATCAAGGGCGTCACCTTCAAGCGCCTGGTGTCGCTGCTGCACAAGCGCGATGCGCGGTTGTCGACGACGCAGGCGTTGGCGCTGACGGTGGGCATGCTGCGCGGCCTGCACGCGGCGCACATCGCCAAGACGCCCGACGGCAAGGCGCTCAATGTGGTGCACCGCGATGTCTCGCCCCACAACACGATGGTCGACGTCAACGGCGCCATCAAGGTCATCGACTTCGGCCTCGCGACCTCGGTGTTGAAAGAGACGATGACCGAGAGCGCCGTCGTGCTCGGCAAGAGCGCGTACATGGCGCCCGAGCAGGCGCGCGGCGAAGACGTCACGCCGCTGTCTGACCAGTACGCCGCCGGCATCGTCCTCTACGAGCTCGTCACTGACGACCGCTTCTACGGCGAGCTGCCCAGCCGCGCGATCTGGAGCGTCGTCGGCGCCGGCACCCACCAACCGCGCGCGTGGGAGCACGTGCCCGAGCTGGTGCGTCCGGTGTTGCAGAGGGCGCTGTCGGCGCGCCCCTCAGACCGCTTCGCCTCGTGCGCCGAATTCGCCGACGCCATCGTCGCCCTCGACGCCGCCGCCGCCGACAGCCGCGCCGCCCTCGGCGCCGTCGTCCGCAAGCTCAAGCCGCCTGAGCTCGACATCATCGCCACCGCCAACGTCGCCCTCGCCGCGTGGGAGGCGCGGCCGCGGCAGCCCGCGCCGCTCGAGGCCGATGGCGCCCGCACGCTCGACGACGACGCCGTTCCGCCTGCCGCGGCCAGCATTGAGAACGACGCCACCGGCATCACCAACGCCACGATGGTGACGCGGCTGCCCGAGCGGCCAAAGAAGAAGAAGCCGCTGTTGTGGGCCGCCGCCGCCGGCTTCGTCGCGGTCGCCTGCGTCGTCGTTGGCTTCGTCGTCGGCCCGGTCCTCGTCGCCGCGCCGCCGCCGGGGTCGACGCCAACGCCAACGCCGACGACGACGACGACTCCGGTGACAACGACTCCGGTGACGACGACTCCGGTGACGACGACGCCCATCACGATGCCGACTCCGGTGACGACGACGCCGACTCCGACGACGCCGACTCCGACGACGACGACGACGACGACCCCGACGCCGGTGACAACAGAGCCGCTGCCGACGGCGACAACACCTGCGGTCGATCCGTGGAACGACATCGGCCGGCGCTACCGCAAACAAGAAAAAGAGTGCGGGGCGCTGCCGTGCTTCAAGGTGCTCGGCACGCCAGAAGCAGCGAAAGAAAAGAAGACGCCGGCGCAGGCGTACCGGTCGGCGCTGCTGCGCTGCATCCAAATTTGCCACGAGGGTCAATGATCCTCGTCGTCGCTGTCGTGCTCGGTGTGGTCGTCGCGGGCGCGCCAAAAGCCGCACCCAAGAAGCCACGCCTGCCGGTCGCAGCGGTGTTGGAGCTCGACGGCCTCGCCCCCGCCGCCGACCGCGCCGCGGTCGAAGACGCGCTGCGCGCAGCGCTGCCGGCCAGCGGCTACAGCGTGCAACCGAAAGCAAAAACGATGGAAGCGGCAGCGTCGGTGCGCGCCCTCGGCCTCGCCTGCGACGCCGGCGACGCCGACTGTTTGATCCGCATCGGCGCGCTCGGCGGCGCCAGCATCGTCTTGAAGGGCGCGCTGTCAGGCGAAGGCAAAGACCTCGCCCTCGACCTCGTCGGCGTCGACGTCAACGGGCTCAAAGAGCGCGGCCGCGTGCGCGTGCTGCTCACGAACGAAACAGCGCGCCGCGAGCGGGCCGTCGACAGCGCGCTCACTGGCGTGCTGCGTCCAGAGGTGTGGCGCGGGCTGCTGCGCGTCGATGTTTCGCTGCGCGGCGCCAGCATCTTCGTCGACGGCGTGCCCCGCGGCTTCGCGCCGTTGTCGTCGTCGATCGATCTGACACCTGGTCAGCACCAGCTGTTCGTCGGGCTCGAAGGGTTTCGCGCCCACAAACAAGAAGTCGTCATCGTCTACGACGAAGAAGCCCGCGTCGACGTCGCCCTCGTGCCTGGCGTCGCCGAAGCAGCGCCGACGTTCTCGACCAAGAAAGAAGAGCCAGCGCTGCCGCCGCCGCCGCCGCCAGCGCCGACGAAGAAGAAGCCGCTGCGCATCGTGCTCTACGACGTCGAGACCGCCGGCATCGACGCGCGCACGGCGCAGATCATGGGCACGTTCTTGGTCGCCGAATTGCGCAAGCGCGAGTTCGTCAGCGTGCTCGACAGCGGCGAGCTGCGCGCGCTGGTCGGTGACGGCAAGACCACCGTCGGCGACGTGCGCGGCTGCAGCGACGACCAATGCTTCGCCGAAGTCGCCGAGGCCCTCGGCGCCGACGGCGTCGTCGTCAGCCAGCTGACGCAGATCGAGGGCGAGACGCTGTTTGGCCTGCGGCGCATCGACCAACAGAAGCAAGAAG
>JANNAY010000347.1:0-2319 GCA_031384945.1 Deltaproteobacteria bacterium | reverse complement strand
TAGGCGACCGCGCCGCCTTCGAAGACTTTGCCGGGGGTGAGCACCGTGCCGAAGACGATGGTGCCGCCGGCGCCGGCGGTGACGGCGCAGATGTCGGTGGCGGATCCGCCGGCGGGGGCGCCAGCGCATTCTTCGACGACGAAGCTGCCTTCGGGGCCGCCTTCGCCTTCGCCTTCTTCGCCTTCGCCTTCTTCGCCTTCGCCTTCTTCGCCTTCGCCTTCTTCGCCTTCGCCTTCTTCGCCCTCGCCTTCTCCGGCTTCGCCCTCGCCTTCGGCGGGCGGCGTGGGGCATCCCAGCGCGATCAAGCTGGTGGCGACGACGAGAGAGGTGAGGCGAATTCTCAACATGGGGGCCGGCTTACCAGACGCCCGCCGATCTCCAAGCCGGCACCTGCGTGATTTCTCGTCGAGAACCGCGTGTCGCGCTTGTGACGCGCCTGGTCATTCGTGAGGGGCGCGGCCGACGAACCAGAGCGTGGCCAACCGACGCCGTCGCGTCGATCGGTTTGGACCGCTGCCGTGTCCCAGCCACGGCGAGAAGAACACCGCGTCGCCGGGCGCCAGCGCCGGACAAGCACGCCCACTCTGATCGAAGCGCTCGTCGTAGGTCTGCGACGCGTCGTAGCGGTGCTGTCCCAGGGCGACCTTCTTGTGGTGCGTGCCGCCGAGCACGACGAAGCCGCCGTTGTCTTCATCGGCCTCGTCGATGGCGACCACGACGTTGACGCCGCCGTTTTCGTGCAGGTCTCTCAGCGCGTCGCCGTGCAAGAACGCGACGTCTTGGTGAAAGGGAAAGCCCGTGCCGTGCAGCGGCACCTTCAAGTTCACCTGATCGACGACACACCGCGGACGCGCCACGCCGAGGGCGGCGATGACGTCGACGATGGCGCTGTGCATGCGCAACTTCTGAAACGCCGGCGACGACTTCGACGGCGACGTGATCTTTCGCAGCGCGCCGGGAAAGACCGCTGCCTCGCGCTTGCGTCCGCTCTCGCTCTGCACCTCGAAGAAGACCTTGCCGATGGCGGTGTCGACGACGAACGCAGCGGCGGCGGCCTCGAATTCGTCGGTGGCGCGCTGCAGCTCATGGATGAATTTTTCAGTCACGAGCGAGCGCACGACGACGAAGCCGTCTGCGTGGTAGGAGGCGCTGTCGACGTCCACGTTGTCGTCGTCGTCGAAGGAAGCGCTGCATGCAACCCGATTGGTCCGCCGTTCGCGACAACACCGCCCACCGCGCGTTTCAGCCGCCTTCGTCGCCGTGGGTGATGACGATGAGCTGGTGCGACCTGTGCTTCTTGCACTGGCAGGTCGAGGTCGACGTCTTGCGCGCGTTGGTGCCCGCTTCGCTGAACCTCGACCTCTACGAGGGCAAGGCGTACGTCGGCGTCGTCCCCTTTCGCATGGAGCACGTGACCGCGCGCTTCTTGCCCGACGTGCCCGGTGTTTCCGCGTTTCCCGAGCTCAACGTCCGCGTCTACGTCGAGGTCGACGGCGTCAAAGGCGTCTACTTCTTCTCGCTCGATGCGACGCAGCCGCTGGCGATTTGGGGCGCGCGCACGTTGTTTCACTTGAACTACTTGAAGGCCGAGATGTCCCTCGAGCACGAGGGTGACGCTGTCGACGGCGCTGTCAGGTACCGCCACGCGCGCCTCGACGACCGCGGCCACCCTGCCCGCTTCTCCGCCCGCTACGGCCCGACGGGCGCGGTGTACGCGTCGACGCCGGGCTCGCTCGAGCACTTCTTGAGCGAGCGCTACTGCCTCTACGCCGTCGACGACGACGGCAAGCCCCTTCGTGGACACATCCAGCATGCGCCGTGGCCGCTGCAGCCAGCGTTCTGCGACATCGACGAAGACACCACGGTGCCCCCTGCCCTCGTGCGCAGCGGCAAGCCGTTGGTGCACTTCGCGCGGCGCATCGACGTCGTCGGCTGGCCCCTCGAAGATGTTTGAGCGCTACGCGCGATCTTTCTGCGCCCGTGCAGGAAGCAAATTCACAATCCGAATGATCTTTCGCTTCGCGTCGACCCGGTAGAGCGGAAGAAAGCTCGTCTTTTGCAGAACGCAGCGCCGGGCATCCTTGTACTTCGTCGAGAGCCCTCGCTGATATGAGTAGGGCTGCAGCAAAATCAGGTCGACTGCGCGATTGTACTCGTCGTCAAACAGCGTTGGATTCTGTGGATGATTTCGCATCCACGCGACGGAAGCGGACAGCGTCGCGCGGGCGGCCGGCTCGGCGATGAAGAGCTCCCAGCTCATCCGTTGCGGGCGGCCTTCAAGCGGGCACGCATCTCATCGAGCGTGATGTACTCGCCGCG
>JANNAY010000313.1:0-17175 GCA_031384945.1 Deltaproteobacteria bacterium | reverse complement strand
TCCCGCCCTTCCCTGCCCGGGGTGGGCATCGTGGAATTTGGGATTGCCCCCGCGCAGCGGGGGTACTGGGGGCTCTGCGGCGCGGGCAGCGGATTTTTTGGCCTACGCGTACTGCCAGACAGCGGCGGGGCGCTTGCCCGTGACGCGCACCCCGGCCGCTTCGACGACGATGTTGTCGCTGCGCAAGCGCAAGAACGCGCGGCGGTGGTTGCCCGGATCGCTGCGCAGCCCGGTGACGGCGTCGTGGGCGGCGCGGTGCTCGGCGAGCGAGAACGCGCGCGGGACGAGGTCGCGCACGAGCCCGTCGACGTCGAGGCGCAGGCGCTGCAAGCACGCGCGCGCGATCTCGTTGTGGTCGAAGGCGAGGGTCACCTTGTCGAGGTCGCGCGCCGAGAACCAGCGGACGGCGGCGGCGTCGGAGCCGGCGCGCACGAATGCAGCGACCTCGGGGCGCACGACGGCCAGAAAGGCGACGGCGATGACGCGCGTGCGCGGGTCGCGAAACGGCGCGCCAAAGGCTTTGACGCAGACGAGGGCGCGGTTGTCGTCGGCGGCGTCGACGTCGACGCGGGTCTCTTCGCGCAGCTCGCGGGCGGCGGCGGCGCGCAGACTCTCACCCTGATCGACGACGACGTCGCCGCAGCGGACGAAGCCGCCGGGCAGGGCGAGGGTCTCTTGCAACGGCGGGATGCCGCGGCGAATCAACAGCACCTTGAGCTCGCTCTCGAGCACGGTGACGGCGGTGACGTCGACGGCGACGAGGGGCCGCGGGTAACGCCCGATCCTCATCGTGGGTTCACGGCGCCAGGCGCGGTGCGAGCCGGCCGAGGGTGAGCGTGGCGTCGCTGGTGTCGATGTCGGCAGCGACGGAGATGACGAGGTCGGCGTCGACGTCGAATTCGCCGGCGGCGGCGCCGAAGGAGAAGTCGCCGAGGGCGCCGTTGTCGTCGAAGTCGAGGCCGGCGGCGACGACGCTGCCGGCGCCGACGGCGGTGTAGTTGAAGACGTCGTCGACAAAGGCGCCGTTGCCGACGCCGACCAAGAAGACGTCGGAGGAGAGGGCGACGTTGACGTTGGCGGTGGCGAAGAACGCGAAGCCGGTGTTGTCGACGCTGACGTCAAAGCGCTGTGCGTCGCCGTTGGCCGGCAGGTGCAGCGTCACGCGCTTCTCGGCCGTCACCGTGGTTCCGGGATCGCCCTCGCCCTCGGCGATGAAGTCGCCCGCGAAGCCGCCGAAGCAGCCGCCAGCGCCGACGCCGACGACGACGATGACGGCGGCGATGCGAGCGACGACGGTGGGTTTGCGGCGCGTCATAGGGGGTGGGGCTCCAGCGGTCCAAAGGCGGCGGTGGCGGCAGGATCGTCGCTCGTCACCCGCAAGCGCAAGGCGAGGTCGACGTCGACGACGCTGTCGGTGGCGCCGACGCCGAGCTCGACGCCGGTCTGCCGCGCGCCGCCGAGATCGTCGAGGTCGAACGACAGCCGCAGGTCGTCTTCGATGACCGACCAGGCGAGGGAAGGTGAGGTCTGCTCGGGGTGTCCGGCGACGACGAGGGCGATGGGGGCGTCGACGTTGGCGACGATGTCGACGACGGCGTCGAGGTCGGAGCCGCGCGTGTCGACGGGGACGAAGAAGCGCTGCGGCGGCTGTAAGGGATCGACGTGCAGCACCAGCTGCTTCGTGTCGGTGAGCTCGACGAGGCCGACCGGCGCATCGGGCGGCAACGGCAGGGCGCTGAGGCCTTCGGCGGGGCAGCCGGCGCAGGCGACGACGACGACGGCGCCGACCACCGCGCGCGAGATCACGGCTGGGGCTCGAGCGGGGCGATGGTGATGGCGACGTCGTCGGCGAGGCCGTCGAAGTCGACGTCGTTGGGGCAGGCGAAGACGACGTCGAGGTCGACGTCGACGGCGGCGTCGGGGTCGATGACGTCGAGGCCGACGGAGAGGATGACGTCTTGTTCTTCGACTTGTCCGAGGAAGACCGAGCCGGCGAAGCCCGTCGACACGGGCGTCCACGCGCCGGGCTCGGCGGACGAGAAGCCCTCGTTGGCGATCTCGAGGCGGACGGTGTCGGTGGTGCGGCCGACGATGACGTCGACGTGAGCGCTGGCCGAGGCCGGCGTCATCGAGACAGGGACGCGAAAGCGCAGCGCCGGACGGGCGGCGTCGAGACGCAGCGTCAGCTTCTTCGTCGTCGTCGTCTCAGCCGTCGACGGCGGCGGCAAGCCGAAGAAGCCACCGTCCAAGACGCAGCTGTCGGCCCGCAGCAAGAGCGACAGCGGCACCAGCGCGAGCAGCGACAAACGATTCATGGGGTCTCTTCTTCGGCAGCAAATGTCGTGTCGGGGCTGACAGCCAGCACGAGGTGCTCATCGGCCGCCGGCGCCACTGGCACGGACGCCGTCGCCGTCAAGACGAAGCCGACGGCGGCGCTCTCGATGCCGTCGCGCAAGCGCACCACCAACACCGCGCGCGTGTCGTTGGGAAAGCGCTCGACGCCGAAGCTGCCTTCTTTGACAGAGGCGACGCTGGCATCGCCGGCGACATCGACGTCGATGGGGAGGTCGGCGCCTTCAGCGACGATGCCGACGTCGATGACGGCGATGCCGTCGGTGTCGTCGTCGTCGGGGCTGTCGTCGGCGACGTTGACCTCGGCGCGCAAGGTCATGGGCGAGCGATCGACGAGGGTGTCGTCGACGTCGACGAAGAAGCGGGCGCTGGGGCGTCCACTGTCGAGCGTGAGCTGAATGGATTTCTGCGGTGAGCTCACCGGAAATCCAGGATCCGCCACCTGAGAGGTGGCGGTGACGGCAAGGACGCCAACGACGACGACGACGACGGTGCAGGCGCGGCGCAACATGGGCTCAGGGTGCCACATGCTGCTCGTACTGCACTGTCCATGCCTCACGCCGTCTCTCATCCCGATCCGCGTCAGGACAAGAGCGTGGCGTGCTGCGCCGGCGTGCGCTGCTCGCTGGCAGCCTCGACGACGCGGGCCAGGCGCAGCAGCAGGTGCTCTTCCCAGGCGCGCGACATCAGGTGAAAGCCGACCGGCAAACCGCGCGCATCGAAGCCGCACGGCACGCTGATGGCCGGAAAGCCCGTGAGGTTGCCCACGCGAATGAAGCGCATGAGCGCGTCGACGACGGGCAGGTTGCTGTCGCCGTCGGGCAGGGCGTCTTCGGGGATGGCCGGCGCCGTCGACGCCGTGGTCGGCGAGGCGATGACGTCGACGTCGTTGAGGGTGGCCAGGGTCTCGAGATGAATGGCGTGGCGGTGCCGCAGCGCGTGCACGTAGTCCATGGCGCTGAAGCGCTGGCCGATGGCGAGGTTGGTGCGCGAGTCGTAGGCGAAGCGTGACGAATCTTTCGCGATCTCGCCGCGCATCGCCGTCGCCATCTCGCTGAGGATGATGACGGCGTGCGACCACAAGATGGTGTTGAGGTCGGGGGCGGCGATCTCTTTCACCACGCAGCCGCGGTCGGTGAGCGCTTTGAGCGCGTCGCGGCAGCGGGCGACGACGTCTTTGTCGGCGTCGTCGAACCAGGCGGTGCACACGCCGATGCGCACGCCTTTTACGTCGAGGTTGGCGAAGCCCTCGAGGGACGGCGCGGGTTGGCCGTCGGCGGCGAGGTCGTGGCCGTCTTTGCCGGCGATGACGGCGTAGGCAGCGGCGACGTCGGCGACGGTGCGGCCGATGGGACCGGCGTGGCCGGGCGTCCAGCAGAGCGGCGGCACGCCGGTCTCGGGGATGCGGCCGTGCGTGGCCTTCAAGCCGACGACGCCGCACAGCGCAGCGGGGATGCGGATCGATCCGCCGCCGTCGGCGCCGATCGAGATCGGGGCGAGGCCCGCAGCGACGGTGGCCGCCGACGCCGACGACGACCCGCCGGTGATGCGCGATTTGTCCCACGGGTTTCTGCACACGCCCCAGTGCGGGTTGAGCCCGATCGGGTTGATGCCGATCTCGTTCATGTTGCCCTTGCCGACGAGCAGCGCGCCCGCCGCCAACAAGCGCGCGGCGATCGCGCTGTCGGCGTCGGCGATGCCGTGGCGCCACGACGTGCCGAGGGTGGTCGCGTAGCCCTTCACGTCGAGCTCGTCTTTGATGACGAAGGGCACGCCGTCGAGCACCGACAGGGTCTTCTTCTCTTTGTGCCGCTGCGCCGACGCCGCCGCGTCACGCGCCAGTTCTTCGGGCTTTCGTTGGATAAAGAAACCCATGCCGTCGCCGGCGAATTTCTGTACGGCCCGCTCGATGCGTCCGACGACATCGACGGGCGAGGCGCCGTCTTTGTAGGCCTTCACATAGTCGGCGACCGACTCGGTGCCGCTGGCCGATTTGTGTCCAGACACGGCGTCGACCGCAGCGGCGGCCATGTCGTAGGGCTTGCCGGCGACGGGCAGCGGTGACGGATGCGGCTTCGGCGCCTGCAGCGGCGGGTGGGTGCCGGCGTCTTTGGCGCGAAAGCGCAAGAAGCCGCTGTCGGCGATGAGCTTGTCGACGAGGGCGCCGCCGGCGGGGCTCTCGAGGGCAGCGACAAAGGCCTTCAAGGCGAGGCCTTTGACGCGGGGGGCTTTGACGGGATCGCGGCTGTAGTTGCTCATGTGGTTCTCTCGGCTCACGGATTGAAGAAGGGGTCGACGACGGGGCAGACGCTCTCTGAGAGCACGTCGTGGCCGCCGTTGGTGATGATGAAGCTGCCCAGGGTGACGGCGGCCGGGTCGAGGCGACGCAGGGTGAACGACGAGCCGCCGTTGTCGACGGCGAAGGCGCTGCTGCCGTTGCCGTAGACGATGGTGTCGCGGGCAGCGTCGACGCCGTTGGTGCCGCCGAAGAGCAAGTAGAGCCGCGGGTCGCCGGCCACTGCCGTCAAGGCTGCGCGGCTGCGCGGCTCGGGCAAGGTGCTGTCGAAGGTCCACGTGTTGTTGGTGACGCTGTAGCGCCAGACCTCGTCGCTGACGCTGCCGTTGGCGAGCTCGCCGCCGAAGACGACCAACTCGTTGAGGTCGCTGTCGTAGGCCATCTGGTGGTGCGCGCGCGGCGTTGGCGGCGTGTTGTCGACGCCGACGACCTGCCAATCGCCCAGGGCCTGAAGGTTCACGCGCAGCAAGGCGTTGGCGTTGCCGGTGCCGCCGAAGACGTAGACGTCGTTGTCGGCGCTGACGAAGGCGGCGGCGGCGTCGCTGAAGCTGGCGCCGCTGATGGCCTGCGCGCGGGGACGGAACGTGCCGCCCCCTTCGTCGTCGAAGAAACACAGGCTGACGTTGGGCGTGCCATCGCGCAGCGTGCCGCCGACGACGACGATGCCGGTGCTGACGGCGAGGGCGTTGAAGCCATCGCGCAGGTCGCAGGCTGGATCGATGACGTCGCTGAGTGACGTGAGGTTCCAATCGCGCAGGCTGGCGTTGAGCGTCCAGATGTCGCCGAGGCCGTTGCCGTTTTGGTCGACGCCGAAGAGCAAGACGGCCTGGTCGCCGCCGATGTCGACGAGGCCGGCGCCGCTGCGCGGTGCGGGTTCGTTGCCGTCGCTGTCGAAGAGGACCTCGCCGTCGACGCGATCGCCGCTCATCGTGAACGCGCGCGAGCGATCGACGAGGTTGCTCGCCGTCGCGCACAGCCCATCGAGGCCGCAGCACTCGGTGCGCTCGTCACACAACGCGCCGGGGATGAGCCCGGTGCAGCTCGGAATGCAGGTGTCTGGCGCCGTGCGCCCGCCGTCCTGGCAGACGAAGCCGTCGGGGCAGGCGGTGTCGACGTCGCAGAACAAGCCGCACAGGCCGGTGCGGCGGCTGCAGGTCTCGCCGCCGGCGCAGTCGAGGTCGTCGTCGCAGGCGGGCTGGCAGCTGCGCGTGTCGGGGTCGCAGACGTTGCCCGCGCCGCAGTCGTCGTCGAGGTCGAGACAGGCGGCCGGTTGCAGGTCGACGATGCCGTCGCGCGGGATGTGCCAGAGGTAGCCCTGTCCGCCGCTGCCGTCGTTGCTCGCGGTGGCCTGCAACAAGACGTCGCCGAAGACGTGGTTGCCGAAGACGTCGCCGGCGATGACGAGGCCGCCGCTGCCGTCGTCGACGACGCTGTCGGCGTTGATGGCGCTGTCGCCGTCGCCGAGGCTGCGGCTCTCGGCGCGGCGGTCGACGACGAAGCCGTCGGCTGTGCGGCGCAGCCCGAGGGCCCAGGCGCCAAACGCGCCGTCGCGCTCGGCGTCGATCTCGGTGTTTTGCGCGGTGTGGAACGTGATGTTGCGGCTGGCGCTGAAGCGCAGCCCGCCGTTCTGCGATCCGCCGATCAACACGACGGCGTCGTCGACGACAGCGCTGGGGGCGACGGTGACGAAGTTGTTTCCAGCCGGGTGGTCTTGCCCGAGCGTCATCAGGCCCGCGAAGTTGCCGCCGCCGGCTTCGTAGACGATGAGGGCGACCGTCGGTCCGTCGACGGCGACGGTGGCGTCGGGCACGCCGTCGTTTCTGGTGGCGAAGTCGTCGCCGGCGTCGAAGAAGCGCTGCGTGTGCGCGAAGCTGTTGCTCTGGGCGACGACGACGACTTCGCCGGCGACGAGCACGGCGCCTTTGAGGTCGAGGGCAGGTTGGCCTTCGCCGTCGTCGTCGTTGCCGACGGCGGCGCCCCACAGCGGGGCCAGTGTGCGGTCGAGGGCGATGGCGTAGCCGCTGCCGCGGTTGTCGGTGTCGTAGACGCCGAAGACGTTGCTGGCGAATTCGCGGCTGTTGCCGGCGAGCACGATGACGTCGTCGTCGACGGCAACACTCTGCACGCTGATGTCGACGACGAAGGGCTGTCCGCTGAAGGTGCTGCCGGCGCCGCGGGCGTCGACGACGTCGAGGCCGGTGCCGTCGAAGTGAAAGACCGCGACGCCGAGGTCGTTGGGGATCACGCCGAGGGTCGGCTGCACCAACGTCACGCCGCCGATGAGCGTCGGAACGACGCTGCCGTAGGCAAAGGCGATGACGGCGTCGTCACCTTCGGCGTCGACGGCGAGGCGGGCGTCGTCGTTGAACGCCGTGCGTGTCGGGTTGTCGAAGACTTGCGCGCTGTTGAAGTCGGACGCGATGCGCACGACGAAGAGGCGGTCGCTGTCGCCGGTGCCGTCATTGATGGTGAGCGTGTCGGTGGGCAGCTCGAGGCTGGTCTCGCCGTTGGTCTGGCCGATGATCCAGACGGCGTCGTCGCTGGCGACCACGACGTCGTAGGTGTTGTGAAACGCCGACGACTTGAAGTCGGCCACGCTGGTGATGCTCGCGGTGCGCGAGGTGTCGCAGGCGCCGTTGTCGTTGAGCACGGCGAAGAAGCTGGCGCCGTCGCTGCCGCCGCCATTGTCGATGTTGAGGCCGCAGCTGGTGCCGGTGCCGAATTCGGCGCGGCCGGGGTCGAAGACGCGGGCGAACACCAGCACCTCGCCGTTGCTGCGCGCACGCACGACGCCACGAAAGGGCTGGTTGTTGGTCGCTACCCCAGAGAACCACGGCGTGCCGAGGTCGCTGCCGACGAGGCAATAGGCGGCCGAGACGGCGAAGTCGCAGGACACGTCGTTGTAGCCGCTGGCGGCGTCGACGACGCAGCTGTTGTCGAAGCCTTCGCCGCTCTCGAAGGGCAGCGCGCCAACACGCAGGTTGTTGTCGTCGCGCCAGTTGCCGGCGCCGCCGCGCGCGCCGACGGTCGGGCCTTCGGCGTCGGGCACGGTCTGTTGATCGAGCGGGATGCCGTGCAGCGCGCGCAGCGCCGTCAGCTCGCCGTCATTGACCGGCGCCACCGTCGCGCACGCTGGCGCGCCCGTCGTCTGCGGCAGCAGCGAGACGCCGAGGCAGCGGCCGTCGACATTGACAGCGGCGTGGACGCCCACAGCGGCCTCGACCGCGATGCCGTTGCACGAGAGCTGGCAGCCAGCGCCGCAGCCTGCGCCGTCGATGCCGCCGCCGTCGCATTCTTCGCCGGCCTCTTTGACGCCGTTGCCGCAAACGACCTCGACGGGGGCGCCGCCGACCTTGCACAAGCCGCGGCCGGCGACGGCGTCGCAGGGCGTCATGAACCACAGCCCGTTGCGCTGCACGACGCAGTCGCCGCCTTCGCTGTCGCTGAAGTCAGAGAACGGCGATGCGTAGGCGATGGCGGTGCCGGCTTCGTCGACGATTTCGCCGCCGGCGAGGCGGGCGCTGACGACGACGGGGGCGTCGCCGTCGACGCGGCGGGCGGCGACGACCTCTTCGAGCGACGCCGGTGTCGCCGCCGTCGCGCCGAATTCGGTCGCGCAGGCCGTCGCGAGGGTGTCGCCGGTCACGGCGGCGGCGGTCGCCCGGTAGCAGACGCCGTTGCTGAAGAAGTCGCAGGTCAGCGGCGGTTCGCCTTCTCCTTCGCCTTCGCCTTCTCCTTCGCCTTCGCCTGCTTCTCCTTCGCCTTCGCCTTCGCCGACGTCGCAGACGTCGGCGTTGCGGGCGGGGTTGCCGAGGGCGCAGACGTCGACGCCGCGCTTCTCGAGCAGGATGCGCCACACGACCACGCCGTCGTCGTCGGGCGACGCCGACGAGATCGAGCGGAGGAAGCCGCGGCGGATCTCGTTGTCTTCGCCGTCGGTGACCAGCACGTCGTAGAGGTCGATGGGCAAACGCAGCGTCGTCTCGGCACCGACCGAGGCCGGCTGGGCCGAGATGAGATCGCCGGTGACGGTGCGGCGCACCTCGACCGCGACCTGTTCGTCGTCGCCGCCGTCGACGACGAAGCGCACCTGCACCGACTGCGGATCGGTGGGCAGCGGCAGGGCCACCAGCACGCCGATGTCTTGGGCGAGGTCGACGATGGCGGCGCTGGCTTCGACGCCGTGGGCGACGCCGTCGACGTCGCCGACGACGAAGAAGTGCACCGCGCCGGTGGGCACACCCGCCAGCGAGAACGCGCCGTCGTCGCCGGTGACGCCCGAGGCGGTGCCTTCGAGCACTTCGTGGTCGAAGTCAGCGGCGCCGCCGCCGCCCTCGACGAGCTCGGCGCCAGCCAATTCGTCGGCGGCTTTGTAGGCGACGACGCGGGCGCCGCTGAGTCCGGGGCCGCCTGCACCAACGACGACGCGGGCGTTGACGACGGCGGTGCCCTGCAAGGTCACGTCGCCGAGCAGCACGCTGCTGGCGACGGCGGTGCCGCCGGTGCCGACGTTCGAGATCGCGAAGGCGCGAAAGGCGACGCGGTCGAGCACGCCGTCGTCGCCGATGTCTTCAGAGACGCGCAGCACCTGCGCGCCGATGGGCAGGCCGTTGATGCGAAACGCGCCGTCGTCGCCCGAGGGTGCCAGCCGGGCGCCGAGCGCGGCGCGGGCGTCGTCGAGGGCAACGGCGTCGACGTCGACAGCGACGCCGGTGACGGTGCCGGGCTCGATGCCTTCGAGTCGGTCGAGCAGAAAGCAGCCGGGCAAGGCACCGAGCGAGCTGCCGAACGAGCAGATGGCGACGAGGCGGGTGAGGGTGCGCATGCCGGCACCTTTCCCCGTGGGCGCCCGTTCGCAAAGAGCGGACGGGTGAGAAATGACGCAGCGTGACCTCTGACGGTGCGCCGGATCTCGCCTGACTCGCGTGCCTCTCGCGTGCCTCTCGCGTACCTCTCAGAGCCGGATGGCCGCCGCTGTTGACGAAGACGATGTCGTCACCCGGGCCGCGCGGGCCTTTTGGATGGCGTGAAACAGCACCTCGTGGGTCAGCGGGCTCGGCACGTCGACGACGACGCCGCCGCGGCCGCCGGCGCTGGCAAAGGCGGCGACGGCGTCTTTCAAGGCCTCGCGCACGGCGAGGGCCAACATGAAGGGCGGCTCGCCGACGGCCTTGCTGCCGTGCACGACGTCTTTCTGTGGCGCCGTGTCGTCGTCGAGCAGCTGCACGTTGAACACCGCCGGCGCGTCAGAGAACGAGGGGATCTGGTAGGTCGACGCCGAGTGCGAGAGCAGGCGGCCCTCTTTGCTCCACAGCAGCTCTTCGCCGGTGAGCCAGCCGATGCCCTGCACGAGCGCGCCCTCGACCTGACCGCGATCGACGGCGGGGTGCAGCGAGTCGCCGACGTCGTGCAGCACATCGACGCGCAACACGCGCTTCATGCCGGTGGTGCCGTCGACCTCGACCTCGGCGCTGCAGACGCCGTATGCGAAATAATGAAACGGCTTGCCGCGCGCTGATTTCTTGTCATAGCCGATGTCGGGCGTGCGGTAGAAGCCGGTGGCCGAGAGCGAGACCTGGCGCAAGTAGGCGGCTTCGGCGACGGCGGCCCAGGCGACGCCTTCGTTGGCTGCGCCTCTGCTGTTGGCAAAGGCGTGGCCGTCTTTGAAGACGACGTCAGCGGCGATGACGGGCTTGCCGAGGTGTTTCTCGAGGACGATGGCCGCGACGGGGCGCAGCCGCGACTTGAGCTCGTGCAGCGCCGCGACGACAGCAGCGCCGTTCAAGTCGGCGCCCGACGAGGCGGCCGTGGCCGACGTGTTCGGCACCTTGTCGGTCTGCGTCTGCATCACGCGCACGCACGAGGCCGGCAGCCCGAGCTCGCGCTGCGTGATGCCTTGCACTTTGGTGTACAGTCCTTGGCCCATCTCTGTGCCGCCATGATTCACCTGCACCGAGCCGTCGCGGTAGACGACGACGAGGGCGCCGGCCTGGTTCAAGAAGCTGGCGGTGAACGAGATGCCGAACTTCACCGGCGTCAGCGACAGACCGCGCTTCACGTGTGTCGACGACGCGTTGAAGGCGGCGACGCTGGCCTTGCGGGCGGCGTAACCCGCGCTGTCTTTCAGCGCCGGCCACAGGCGGGCGACGCGAAAGTCGTCGACGGGCTGGTGGTAGGGCGTGACGCCGAAGGGCGCGGTGTCGCTGTAGAAATTGCGGGCGCGCACGTCGGCAGCGTCGAGCTCGAGGTGCTGGGCGACGCGGCTCATCACGTCTTCCATCACCAACATGCCTTGTGGGCCACCGAAGCCGCGAAACGCCGTGTGCGAGACGACGTTGGTCTTGCAGACGCGGCCGCTGACCTCGACGTGGGCGACGTCGTAGCAGTTGTCGATGTGAAACAGCGACCGATCGTGGATCGACTCAGAGAGGTCGAGGGCGAAGCCGCCGTCGGCGTAGAGCTCGGCGACCAACGCAGAGACGCGGCCGTCGTCGTCGAAGCCGACCTCGCCGCGGGCGTAGAACGGGTGCCGCTTGCCCGTGATCTCCATGTCGAGGTCGCGGTCGTACTGCAGGCGCACCGGCTTCTTCAGCCGCAGGGCCGCCAACGCCACCAGCGCGGCTGGACCGTTTCCTTGTGTCTCTTTTCCACCGAATCCCCCGCCCATTCGCGGTGATGTGACGACGATCTGGTTGCGCGCAACATGCAACACATGACTGATGACCGCCTGCACCTCTGACGGGTGCTGGGTCGACGAGTAGACGTGCACGTCGCCGTCTTCGCCAGGTTCGGCAAAAGCGGCCTGCGTCTCGAGATAGAAATGCTCTTGTCCACCGATGTGCAGATCGAATGACAGACGGTGTTTGGCGTTATCGAGCGCCGATCGAGCGTCACCTTTGCGCAGCATGTGCGGCGACGCTTCACCATCGAGACGCGGGTGAAACGAGTTGCTGGCCAGCGCGGCCTCGATGCCCAGGATGGGCGGCAGCGCGCTGATGTCGACGACGACGGCGGCGGCGGCGGCGCGGGCTTCGTCGATGCTGTCGGCGACGACGACGGCGACGACCTGGCCGTGGTGGGCGACCTCGCCGCCGATGGCCGGCAGCAGCGGCTCGTCTTTGCGAATGGCGCCGACGTCGTTCTCGCCGGGAATGTCAGAGGCGGTGATCACCAGCCGCACGCCGGGCATGCCTCTGGCCGCGCCGGCGTCGATGCGGTTCAGCGTCCCGCGCGCCACGTGGCTGCGCACCGGCCAGACCTCGAGGCAGCCGCGTCCCTGGGCTGTGTCGTCGACGTAGCGGGCGGCGCCGGTGACGTGACCGCGCGCCGAGTCGTGGTGGGTCGTGCGCGAGGCGTCGGCGTTGTGGGCCGCGCCGTGTCCGTGACCGCGTCCGTGTCCATGTCCGTGTCCGTGTCGGTGTCCGTTGCCGTTGCCGTTGCCCCCGTCGTCGTCGTTGCCCGCGAGGTTGCCAGCGTCGTCGTTGCCCGCGTGGTTGCCAGCGTCGTCGTTGGTGCGGTCGGCGCCATAGCCGAGCGCGTAGCCGAGGTCGCCGTCGTGGGCTTCGTCGTGGACGTCGTCGACGAAGCGGTCCCACAGCGAGGGCACGAGGCCGATGCGGAACTCTTTTTGCGCGCGCACGTCGCTCAAGGGCGCAAACGTCGTCGACAACGCGGCTTTGATGTCGTGGCGCGCGCCGTTGACGGTGTTGCCCACCAGGCGCTGCGCCGCGTCTTTCGCCAAGGCCGGCGTCGCCGCCACGCCGCCGAACGCCAGCCGGGCGCGGGTGACGACGCCGTCACGCTCGTCGATGAAGAAGGCCGCCGAGACGATGGCGATGTCGAGCTCGCGGCGTTTGCTGACCTTGAAGGTGCGAAAGCGCGCTGACGGCGACGGACGCGGCAAGAAGATGCGGGTGACGACCTCGTCATCGCGCAGCACGGTCTTTCTGTAGCCGGTGAAGAAGCCATCGACGGCGACGACCCGCACCTCGGTCTGCGACGAGAGCTCGAGGTGCGCGCCCAGGGCGAGCAGCACCGGCGCCATGTCGCTGATGGGACTGGCAGTGACAATGTTGCCCGCCAGTGTCGCGCGGTTCTTCACCTGACGAGACGCGAAGACCCGCAGCATTCGCACAACAGGCGCCATGGCCGCATCGCCGCGCAACTGTTGCTCGAGGTCGGCGAGGGTGGCCGATCCCCCGATGATCCAACAATCCTGGAAATCGGCCGGTGTCTCACCATCGACTGCCTTGGTGATCGACAGAGAGGCGTCACCCCGGTGGATGATGGACAGCTCAGCAACACCGCCGGTGTCGACGAGAAACGGAAAGCGGGTGAAGCGTTTGCGCAGCAGCACGCCGAGCTCGGTGGCCCCGCCGATCAAGACCGCGCGCTCTTTGTGGTCGTGCTTGAGCGCCAGCAGCGCCGCCAAAGAACGCGGACGGGCGAAGCGCGACATCTTCAGCGATTGATCGCCCGGTGCTGGCGCGCCGCTGACGAGCACGTCGAGGTCGGCGCCGCTGTCGTTGACCTCTTTGTGGGGCCGGTGCGTCGCGGTCTTCTTGCATCCCAATTGCACCAAATCTGCGTCGACGACGCCGGCGTCGCGGCAGGCGAGCGCTTGATCCATGGCGTCGCGGATGGGGCGGTAGCCCGTGCAACGGCACAGGTTGCCGCAGAGCTGGTCGGCGACGGCGGCGCTGTCGCCGCGGGCGAGATCGTCGCGCTCGTAGGCCTCGAACATCGACGTCACGAAGCCCGGCGTGCAGTAGCCACACTGCGAGCCGTGGTGCTTCACCATCGCCGCCTGCACCGGGTGCAGCGCGCCGTCGTCGTCGGCGAGGCCCTCGGCGGTGACGACCTCTTTGCCCAACAACAAACCCAGGGGCGCGATGCACGAGGTCATCGAGCGCCAGCTCTTGCCCGACGGGCCGTCGACGGCGATGGCGATGCTGCAGGCGCCGCAGTCGCCCTCGGCGCAGCCCTCTTTGGTGCCGGTGTTGCCGAGCGCGCGCAGCCACTGCGACAGCGTTGTGTGGTTGGGATCGAAACGGCTGACATCGACGTCGAGAGCGACGCCATTGACGACGACAACGGGCATGCAGGCTTTTCCCACTGTTGACGTTCGACTGTCGACTGTCGACTGTCTGACGCATGACCGGAAGCAGCGGAACGCCGACGACGAGCGACACGATGGACGAGCCGACCTTTCAGGCCCTCGCCGGCGGCACCATCGCCCGCGTGCAGAAGGTGCTCGACGCGCAAGACCCTGACGTCGTCGAGTGCGTCCCCGACGCTGACGTCGTCAAGGTCGCCTTTCCGAAAGGCCCGCCGTTCATCTTGAACAAGCAGCGCCCGGTCAAAGAGATCTGGCTCGCAGCGGCGCTGCAGGCCTGGCACTTCCGCTACGACGGCGCCGCGTGGATCGACAAGCGCAGCGGCGACGAGCTGATGGCGACGTTGAACCGCCTCGTGAAAGAGCGCGCCGGCGTCGACCTCGGGCTCTGACCGTCGAGGGACGGGCCGGCGCCTCACTGCATCTCAATCCGTCTGCTCGACGCGTTCTTTCAGGCTCTTCATCGGCTGACCGCTCCACACCTGCTGGTGCAGCGCGGGCCAATCGCGCCACTCGCTGCGAAAGAGCCGGTCGGCCCACGTCGAGGCGTAGCCGTAGTGGCCCGTCCACCGGGCGTGGTGCAGCGCGTGGTAGGTGAAGACCGTCGCCACCGTCGACCGCCACCACAACGTCGTCGACGGTGGAACGACCTCGACGTTGGCGTGGCCGACGATGTTGCCCACGACGTTGAACGACAAGTACGCGACGACGCCGGCGAACGAGATCGGGTGCAGCAGCGAGAGCAAGAGCGGGATGCCGGCGTAGCCGACCATCCACAGCAGGGCTTCGACGACCGAGACGCTCTGCCCCGACAGCGGCGTCGTCACGCGCGAGACGTGGTGCCAGCGGTGAAAGCGCACGAGCGCCTTGGCGTGCAGCGCGCGGTGCATCACGTAGAACCAGAGCTGAAACGAGAAGAAGAAGGCGAAGACGGTGGCGGCGACCGCGCCCGCGCTGTCACCGGCGCCGAAGTCGACGGCGACGAAGGCGGCGCTGCAGACGGCGACGGCGACGACGACGAAGACGACGTTGCCGGCGACTTCGTGCTTCGTCTGTCCGGGATCGAGCGGCACGCTCCACACGCGCTTCTTTGACCAGCGCTCGAGGGCGTAGCCGATGGCCAGGCCGACGGCGGTGTTGACGACGAAGAACGCGGCGACGACGGCGACGACGGACAGCATCTCTGCCTCCTGCTGTCTGTCGTTTACGCAGCCGGTCGGGGCGACGTCGCTGTGACGCTTCGCCGCGCGCGGCGGATCGGCACGCTCGCTAGAGCCGGCCGGGGAACGACGGCACTTCTTCGTACCAATCGGCAGCGAGCCGCGGGTTGAAGGTGCCAAAGCGCAGCTTCGGGTGACGACGGTGCAGCTCTTGAACGAAGCCCTTCATCGTCAGCAACATGCCGCGCTTCTCGCGAGGAGGGAGCGCCTGCCGGTAGTGCCCAGGATCGACGCACAGGTTGCGCAGCTGGATCATGTGCAAGCAGCCGTCGTCGACGAGCTTCGAGATGCGGTCGACCTCGACCATCTGATCCGTCCAGCCCGGCCAGATGAGCAGGTTGATCGAGATGTACATGCCCTCGTCGCGGCCGACGACGAAGCTCTTCATGACGTCGTCAAAGTCGTAGTCGGCCGGGCGGTAATACATTGTGTACACATCACGATCGAAGGTGTTGATCGAGACGCGCAGCGCCTTGGCGCCGGCTTTCGCACATGCACGAATGGTCTCAGGACGCGAGGCATTGGTGTTGATGTTGATGATGCCCCGCTGCGTGATGGCCCGGGCCTTCTGCACAGCGCCCACGATCACGTCGTGGTTCATCGTCGGCTCGCCCTCGCAGCCCTGACCGAAGCTCATCATGGGCTCGGGCGCCACCTGCAGGTGGTGGGCGATGATGCGGGCGATCTCATCCGACGTCGGCTGAAACTGCAGGCGCTTCTGCGGCGTCGGCGCGCCAAAGGCGGCGTCTTTGCTCAGGCATCCCAAACAGGCGGCGGTGCAGGCCGGGGCGATGGGCACCGCGCCCTCCCAGCGCTCGTAAAAGACGTTGGCGGCGCAGGTGCACAAATAGTCGCCGGCGCACTGACCCAGTTGCTGCAGAACCTGGTTGTCAGGATCGAGCGCGAGACGGTTCTTGATCTTGTCTTTGAGGTCAGGCTTGTAGAACAAAGACGGCGCCCAGCGGGTGGTCTCGTCGGCGAGAAACAGCGCGGCGACGATGCCCTTGGCGGTGGCGCCGACGGCCGTGTACGCCCACAGCGGCAAGCCGGGTCGCGCCTCGTCGGTGTCGAGCACGGGCAGCCCGCGCTTGGCCTGCTTGGCGGCGTCGCGCTGCTTCTTCTCGGCGATCTGCGCCGCCATCTCTTTGAGCTTGAGGTCGGGGTGCGTGGCGTCGGTGTATTCGGCGGCGGCGTGAAAGCCGCGCACGTAACCCGGCGGCGGATGGCAGGCGACGGCCCACGGCTCGAAGGTGCGGCCGTCGTCGTCGGTGAACGTCGTCACCGTCTCGTACTTGCCGGTGATCGCGTTGTAGCCGATGGGCCGCGTGCCCGGCATCGCCATCAGGTCCCAGTCGTCGGGCAGCGGGATGAGGTCTTTGGGCGTGGCGCGCAGCAGATCGAGCCCGGTGTCGAGCACCATCTCGAGCGTCGGGTGCTCGAAGTAGCTGCCGTCGGGGGCGGCGACGAGCAGCGCGGGCCGCTCACGCTTCGTCTTTGATTTCTGTTTGCCCATGCGGAGACCATGGCGTCGTCGTCGACGATGGCAAGGGGTGCGGGGCCAGCTACTCCGGCAGGCCGACGACGACGAGGACGACGCCGGCGACGACGGCGACCACGCCAACGACGACGGCGCCGCTGCCGAGGGCGGCTTCGGTTTGGGCCGCGTCTTTGGCGCTGCCGGCGGTGTCTTTGTCTTGCAAGACGCCAGCGGCGCTGACGGCGAAGAAGCCGCCGACGCCGCCTGCGACGACGCCAACGACGCCGAGGGCGGCGCCGGCGACGACGAGGCCGACGTTGGCTGATTCTTCGACGAAGCCGTCGTCTTTGACGCGACCCACGAACAGCCTCGCCTTGTCGTCGCTCTCGACCTCGCGCAGCAGCCGCGGGACGACGAGGTCGACGGCGGTGGCGAGGGCGGCTTCGTCGCCGTCGACGTCGTCGCGCCCGATGACCGCGCCGGTCTTGAGGTCGCTCAGCGTGAAGGCGAGGTGGTTCTCGCCACCGAGCGCGTAGAGGCGCGAGAACAACACGAAGCGGGCGTCGAAGGCGCCGGCGAGGGCGGCGGCGCACGACGGGCCGTCGGCGCCGCAGGTCTGGCGCTGCGCCTCGAGCGCCACCGTGTCTTCGACGTCGAGCTCGGCGACCACGTCGAAGCGGTCGTCGTTGTCGGCGGCGTGGGCGATGGCGACAGC
>JANNAY010000306.1:0-2940 GCA_031384945.1 Deltaproteobacteria bacterium | reverse complement strand
GCCCGCCCTTCGACCTCGTCGAGGCCGACACCGAGCTCACCGGTGGTTTCCACACCGAGTACTCCGGCTTCCGCTACGCCCTCTTCATGATCGCCGAATACATCTCGATGATCACCGTGTCGGTCGTCGCCACCTCCTGCTTCTTCGGCGGCTGGGCCGGCCCCTTCGGCGTCATCGACCGCGTCTTCGGCGACTCCGCCGCCCGCACCTTCCTGGGCCTCGGCTACGTCTTCGGCGGCGTCGTCTTCTTCTTCTTCCTCTTCATCTGGGTGCGCGCGACCATTCCGCGCCTGCGCTACGACCAGCTCATGAAGTTCTCGTGGAGCTGGTTGATCCCCATCGGCCTCGTGAACCTCGCCGTCACTGCCCTCGCCGTCGTCATCTTCGACAGCTGAGCTCTGGCTTCACGCTGAAACGAAAGAGGCCGCCTCACCCGCGGCCTGGCGGGCCCCCTGCCCCCGAAATCGGGGGTGACCCAAATTTCTTGCGCAAGGCGTGGTTGGCGTCGACCCGCTGGCGGGGCTGCTCGACGGACAAACCACCTCACGCGCAAGAAATTTGGGCCTCCCCCGATTTTCGGGGGCAGGGGGCTCTGCGGTCTCGCGCTTTTCTTTGGCCCGGTCAGCGACATCACGCGCAGCAGCAGCCCCTGGGAAGCCGACGCCGCCCTGATGGCCGCCGCAGGACACGCGGCAGCGCAACGTCGACAGCGCGTGGTCGTCGTCGCGGGCGCTGCGCACCAGCGAAGCCCGGCTCTTGCGCCGCACCCCGCGCTGGCCGCAATCGACGCCCTCGTACTTGATCGGCCGCGAGCCGGCGGGCTCGTGAGGGGCGGCGAGTTGCAGCTCGTTGTGATGCACAACCCGGGTTGTGCATCACTCTTGACGGTGCCCGGGCGACGTCGGGATCAACCCTCGACGGGGCGGATGTCCATCTCGAGGGTCTCGACGCTCTTCAGCATCAAGACGCCGTAGTTCCAGGCGAACTCGACGACGGCCTCTTTCGACGGGAGCTCGAGCAGCGCGAAGCCGCCGACGAGCTCTTTCGACTCGGTGAACGGGCCGTCGACGATGGCGCGCTTGCCCTTGCGGTCCATGTTCATGCGCGAGCCCTTCGACGACGGCGTCAACGTCACCGACGACGTCAGCACACCAGCATCGGTCATCTCGCGCTTGAGCGTGTCGACGGCGGCGGCGACGCCCTTGGCCAACGGCTTGCCCGCTTCGCTGTCGGCGTTGGCCTTGACGAGCAAGAGCGCGTTGAACGGGGGGTTCGGCGGCTCGGGCTCGAAGCCGAGGTCCCACGCCTCGGTGGTCTTGCCGACCTCGATCTCGACGTCACCGCCGAGAGCGCGGCCGAGCTTCGTGGCCCACTCGACGGCCTCGGCGCGCGTCTTCGCTTTGATCTGAAAGACCGACGCCACCAGCTCGTTGGCGCTGCCGCCGAAGGGGCCGTCGACGACGGTGCGCTCGCCACCGCGGAAGCTGACGCGCGTGCGGTTGATCGATTTGCCGAGGCCGGCCCCGTCTTTCATCACGCCGTTCTTCAACAGGTCGCCGATGAGGGCGCCCATCTCGTGCATGAACTCTCCCGACGGCATCGTGCCCTGCTCGTGAGTGACGTCCTGTTTGTGCATGACCAAGAAACGCATTGTTGTGTCCTCCTGCCTGAACGACGAACGAGCCCGTGGGCGATCGACACATCCGCGGCGATTCCCGATCCAAGGCGAGATCCTGCACGAATTCAACGGCATAGGTCCGTCGCGCACCGCTCGTGCGAAGGTGCGGCGTCCGTTCACTGGAAGGAGCGTCACCTGTGAAGAAACGTCTCGGCGAGCTGCTGCTTGAAAAACGCCTCATCGACGTCGACCAGCTCGCCGCAGCGCTGGCGCACCAGCGGCAGTGGGGCATCCGTCTCGGCGCCGCCCTCGTCGCCAACGGCTTCATCGCCGAAGGCACCTTGATGCAGGTGCTGTCTGACACCCTCGGACTGCCGATGGTCGACCTCGCCAAGGTCGTCGTCGACAAGGTCGCGCTGCAGCTCGTGCCCGTGCGCGTCTGCGAGCAATACGAGATCTTTCCCATCGCCGTGCGCGATCCGCGCGGCGGACGACGGCTCTTGCTGCTGGCGATGGCCGATCCGTTGAACGTCACCGCCATCGACGAGGTCGCCTTCCTCTCCGACTGCATCGTCAAGCCCGGCATCGCCCAGGCGACCAGCATCGACGCCGCCATCCAGCGCCACTACCGCGGCGCCCGCGTCGAAATCGCGCCGATGAATTTCGAGCGCCCGCCGCCGCGCTCGCCGAGCCAGACCGCCATCGTCGGCGTGGCCGCGACCGCGCCGTCGCGCCCGCTGCCGCAGAACGACTTCGTCGACGAGATCAACGACGCGCCGGTGATGCCCGCGGCGCGGGCGCCCTCTTCGTCGTGGAAGCCGCCGACGACATCGCCGCTGATGGCGCAGGCGACGGATCCGTTCTCGACGCCGCAGATGGAGCCGTATGCGGGGTTGCCGACCGGCGTGTTCCAGATGGCGCCCGCCGCGCCGCCGCCGGTGATGCCGCCGCCGGTGCTGGCAGCGCCGGCGCCGGCGCAGGCCGCGGACCGCGAGGCCTACGAGGCCCTCGAGCGAAAGTTCTGGGCGCTGATGCGCGTGCTGCACCGCCGCGGCCAAATCACCCGCGAAGAATTCGTCGCCGAGCTCGGCGAAGAGCTCTGAAGCATGCGCATGGTCGTCGGCGCGGCACCTCACCCGGCGCTGCGCGCCACCCTCTCACGCTTCGCGGAGAGGGATTCACCGTTACATATTTAAAAGCGAAGCGGGCAGGACGCGCTGACGCTGGCGACGACATAGACGTCGAAGCAGGCGTTTTCACCAGACGATGAAAGCTGCAACTCACCGCGGTGATACCCTCTCCGCGAAGCGTGAGAGGGTGGC
>JANNAY010000236.1:0-1779 GCA_031384945.1 Deltaproteobacteria bacterium | reverse complement strand
CCCGCTGCGCGGGGGCAAACCCAAGTTCCACGACGCCCACCCCGTGAGATGGTGCCCGGGCAGGGAAGGGCGGGAGATGGCTTTGCCCCCGCGCAGCGGGGCTACTGGGGGGGTCTGCGGCGCGGGCAACGCAATGGTTCTCGTGCCTCGCGCGCACCCGATGCATTGACGACGACGATGCTAGGCGAGCGGGGCGATGGGCAGCGACAACACGAAGCGCGCGCCAGCGGACCCGTCGGGCTTGTCGACGACGACGACGCTGCCGCCGTGGGCCTCGGCGATGCGCAGCACCAGGTGCAGCCCCAGGCCGATCGATCCTTTGCCGCGGTCGCTGCGGTGCACGAACGGCTCAAAGATGCGGGCGCGGTCTTCTTCTTTGACGCCGGCGCCGTTGTCGTCGACGACGACGCGGACGAATTCGCCGTCGACAGCGACGGTGACGCCGGTGACGCCGTCGCCGTGGGCCGCGGCGTTCTCGAGCAGGTTGCCGATGGCCCGCGCCAACAACGTCGCATCACCCTGAATCAACGGCGCATCACCGCGCAGCAGGGCCGGGTCAGCGCCAGAGATGCGCGCGAGGGCGCGGCGCGTGACGTCGACGATGTCGATCTCGCGCTTGTCGATGCGCGAGAAGTCGAGGCGCGCTTGCGCCAACAACTTTTCGAGCAGCACATCGAGATCGATGATCTCTTTCTCGATCTCGTCGAGCAGCCTGGGGTTGAAGTTCTCGCGCGCGGTCTCGACGAGAATGCGCAGGTGCCCCAGCGGCGTGCGCAGCTCGTGCGAAGCGCCAGCCAACAGCGCCTTTGAGCCGTTGAGCTCGCGCTCGATGCGCTCGGCCATGTCTTGCAGCGCGTCGGCGACCAGCCGGATCTCGACAAACGGATACGGGCCGACGTTGGGCCGCGCGGTGAGATCGCCCTCGCCGATCTTTCTCGCCGTCATCGCCAACGAGCGCAGCGGCCAGGCGATGCGCCGCGCCACCGCCGACGACATCAACGCCAACATCACAACGATGCCGATGATCAACGCCACGCCCTTCGCCGGCGGCTTCAACGGCTGCGGACGACAGACCTCGAGCACGCGCGGGTCGGTGACGAGCGGGCCGTCGATGTCGATGACGATGGGGTGGCGGCACTGGCCGGCGCCGGCCTCGGCCACGACGTCGTCGGCGCGCTTTAACACCAGGCGCGCTTGAAAATTGCGCGCGTGCGCGTCGAGCACATGCTGCGGATCGACGCCGCTGCGCACGGCGTCGGCGGCAGAGTCGCCGACGCGGCGGACCTCGTCGGTGAACGAGGCGCGCTCGCCGCCGAAGAAGAAGAAGAAGCTGACGATGGCGCCGGTGACGACGACGGCCGAGATGAACGATCCCAGCAACGCCCCGCGCAACGTGCGGCCGTAGCGCCAGGACGGTCCCTTGTGGTGACGGTGGTGAAAGCGATGGTGCTCGCGCAGGTGGTCGCGCATGTGACGTCGCCACTGCCGCTGGTGGTGGCGGTGCAGCTCGCGCATCTCTTCGCGGTCCCAGTCGTTGCCGCGCATCACGTCTCCTTCGTGTCGAGGTCGCCGCGCAGGATCTCCGTCGTGTCGAGGTCGCCGCGCATCACGAGTCCCTGGCGTAGAGGTAGCCGGTGCCGCGGATGGTCTTGATCGGCGAGGGCTCGCCGAGCTTCTGCCGCAAGCGCGAGACGTGGACGTCGACTGTGCGTTCGCCGACGACGACGTCGGCGCGTCCGGCTTCGCTCAACAGCGCGTCGCGCGGCACGGCGCGGCCGG
>JANNAY010000190.1:0-2939 GCA_031384945.1 Deltaproteobacteria bacterium | reverse complement strand
CGACGAAGCGCGCCCGCATCGTTGTCGACGTCGACAACAGGTGCAGCGGGCGCCGCAAGAACAGCTCGGCGCCGAAGCCCGCGCGCACGCAACGCTCGAGCAGCTCTTCGTCGCGCCGCAGGTTGAGCAGGCTGCGGCGCATGCGCGAGAGGGCGACGGTCAGCGTTTGCAGGGCCAGCACGTTGAGGCCGCCGACGAAGGCGGCGCGGGGCAGCCCGTGTTTGTCGACGACGCGGGCGAGGGCGAGGTGCTCGACCGGGTTGCGCGAGCGGTGCACGTAGACGACGACGCCGCGCTCGCCGAGGGCCCTGACGGCTTTGACGTCGTCGTCGGCGACGGTGATGGCGTCGAGGCGGGGTCCGATGATGGCTTCGAGCAGCGGCCCCAGGTCGCGCGGCATGCCGCGGCCCACGAGTCCCCGGGGCACCGTCGGGGCCGGGGGCGGGCTGTGCGCCAGATCCGCTGCGTTTTCGACCATCTACGCACGAGGTAGCAGCGGAACCTCCTCGCGGTCGAGGGTGTCTCCTGTGCCGGGCGGTCGCCGAACGAACGGGTGACGGCGGGTTTCGCAGTCCATATGGTGGGGTCGATGCGCGTTTTTCTCGTCGTCACGCTCGCCCTGCTGGCTGCTGCTGCGTCTGCGCAGGATGCGCCGGCGAAGACGACGACACCGCCCGCGACGACTGCTGCGACGACTGCGGCGACGACGACTGCGCCGACGCCGACGCCGACTGCTGCGACGCCGACGCCGACTGCTGCGACGCCGACGACGCTTGCTGACACGGCGGCGCCCGCTGCGACGCCGGAAAAGAAGACCAAGGCTGAGCTGGTCTCGCAGCGGCTCTATGGCTGTGACGGCGAGGACGAGTTCCTGCTCAAAGAGATCGACGAGGCGTTCAAGACCGGCGTCGGCCTCGGCGAGACGTGGGACGAGACGGTCTGCGAAGAAGGACTGCTCGACGTCTACGCCGAGGGCGCGAACGGGCGCTGGCCGGCGTACAAGCGCCCGAAGAAGCCGGTCGCGCCGCCGCCGGTGCCGACGGAGAAAGAGCTCGCCGACCGGGCCGCCGAGCGCAAAGCCGACGACCAGTTTTACGCGCTCGTCATGCCCATCTTTGGCTTCGGCGCCTTCGCCTTCGCCCTCGCCATCGCCGCCGTCATCGGCGTGTTTTTGCGCCTGCGCAAGCAGGTCGTCGTCGACGTTGCCTGCCCCGGCTGCAAGGCCGCGCTGCCCTTCGTGGTCGGCGAGGCGCCGCAGCTGTTCTGTCCCCGGTGCGGCGGTGCTTGCCGTGTCGACCTGCACGTCACGGGTTCAGGACGGCGCAAGCTGACCACCGCCACCGCCGTCCCGCTCTAGCCGTCGTCGCAGGAGTCCCATGCGCGCCTTCGCTGTCGTCGTCGTCGCGCTCACCGGGGTCACCGCGCTGCCCGCCCTCGCCGATCTGCCGCCGCCCGCGCCTGTCGAAGAGAAGAAGTCAGAGGCGCCCAAGCCCAAGAAAAACGCACGCGTGCTGTGCGGCTGCGCGACCTCGCGCTTCCTCGATCGGCCGGCGGTGCTCGACGAAAAGACGATGTTGCCGGCGTGGCTGCACGGCGAAGCCCACGTCGACAGCTTTGTCAAAGACGAGGCTGGCAAGCTGGTGTCGTCGTCGACGTTGCCGCTGACGACGGTCGAGCACGGCAGTGACACCGGCGGTTCGTCGCGCTTCGTGCAGGTGCGCGCCACCGGCGTGGGCGACGGCTTCGCCGGCATCGTCAGACCCGGCGACAACGCCCCCCGCGACGTCGTCACGGCGAAGATGACGGCGCCGTTTTCGTCGTCGACGCAGGCGGCGCCGAAGTTGAAGGCGCTGTGGTTGGCGGCGCCCGAGACGCGCGAGCGCCGCGATTGCGGCAGCTACGACACACAACGAATTGCCTTCGAGCTCGACGAAGCCTCTGTCGACGTCGCCGCCTTTGTTGTCACCGACGTCGACAGCGGCGCCGCCACCGTCGTCGACGCCCGCCACGCCGGCGCCTTTGGCATCGGCCGCGTCGACGTCTGCGACCACGGCGCCGCGATCAAGGCGACGAGCAACCTGCGCATCACGCCGCTGTCGTCGACGTGGGGGCAGGGCGGCGCCTGGGGATTCTCCATGAGGCCCTCGCTCGATCCGGTGCGCACATCGACGCCGCCCGACGCCGACAAAGACATCTGGGAGCAGGCGTTTCCCGTGCCCGGAACGCCTGTGAAGCCGTATTCGATGCTGTCGGTGGGCGGTGTCTGGTCGCTGACCGTCGTCGGCGGCAGCGTGGCCGGCCTCATCGGCTTCATCTTTTGGCGCCTCAAGAAGCGCCGCATGACCGACATCCGCTGCAGCAACTGCAACGCCAAAATCCCCGTCGACGTCCTCGACGACAAGGTCGACGGCTTCTTCTGTCCGTCGTGCGGCACCGCGGGGATTTGGAAGAAAGACGGCGAAATGACGTCGACACGACTGCCGGATTCCTCCTCATGATTCTCGTCCGCTTCCTCTACGTCGACGCCGCCGCCGTCGCTGGTGATGCCGCCGCCCGCGAATTGCTCACGCCGAAAAAGCAGACGTCAGGCGCCGCTGGCTTCGACCTCACAGCCGCCGTCGACGTCGACCTGGCACCCATGGCCCGCGCCGCCGTCGCCACCGGCATCGCCATCGCGCTGCCGCCGGGACACGAAGCGCAGGTGCGCCCGCGCTCGGGATTGGCGCTGAAGCACGGCGTCACCTGCCTGAATTCGCCGGGCACCATCGACGCCGACTACCGCGGCGAGATCAAGGTGCTGCTGATCAACCTGGGGCAAGAGCCGGTGTCGTTGAAGCGCGGCGACCGCATCGCCCAGCTGATCATCTCCGCCGTCGTCCCCGCCCGCTTCGTCGTCGTCGACGCCCTCGACGCCACCGCCCGCGGCGACAAAGGCTTCG
>JANNAY010000178.1:0-2292 GCA_031384945.1 Deltaproteobacteria bacterium | reverse complement strand
GCGGCCGCGGCCGTGTCGCTGGCGCAGACGGCGAACCCGTTCGATCGCAGCTTTGAGCGGTTGCCTGACCTGCGGCTCGTGCGCGGCGCGCAGCCGAAGCAGATGAAGCTCACGCTCACCGCCGGCGCGGCCGAAGCGTGGACGGTCGCCGTCGTCGGCGACTGGATGACCGTGTCGCCGTTGTCGGGCACGGGCCCGGCGACGTTGACGCTGACGTTCGACGGCAACGACCTGAGAAACCTCAGCGACCCGACCGGCACGATCACCGTCACCGGCGACGACGTGTTCGTCGCCAGCGTGAACTGGGACATCTGGCCCAAGGTCGCCAGCGGCCCGCTGGTCACCGGCAGCGATCGGGGGGCCCTGCGCGACTACGCGAAGAACGTGGCCAACTGGCCCAAAGACGGCTTCAGCGGCGGATGGGAGCTCTGGGGCTTCATCCCTGACCAGACGACGCACCCCGACCGCCTGCAAGGCGCAGCACCCATCGACGCCTCAGAGCGCACACCGTGCGCGCCCGGACAAACGACGGGCTGCACGCGCGACGGACAAGCCGGACTGGCCTCGGGCATGGCCGCCGATCAGGGCTGGCTGCTCTCGACGGGCGACCCGCGCGTGATCATCGGCGTGCTCGATTCGGGCATCCAGTGGAACGAAGGTGACTTGATCAACAAATTCTATGTGAATGCCAACGAGCTGAAGAACTGCCCGCCCCCCGGCGCCGACGTCACCAACCCCGACGCGTTCGTTGGCTTCGATGTCAACAAAGACGGCATCTTCAACATTCGAGATTACGATGATGCCCCCTGGCTCGCCGACATCAACTTCAACGAACGCCGCGACCCGCAAGACCTGATTTGGGCCGACGATGGCGACGGCGCCTGCAGCGACGGCGTCGACGACGACGGCGATGGCTACGTCGACAACATCTCGGGCTGGGACTTCTTTTGGAACGACAACGACCCCAGCGACGACAGCGACTTCGGCCACGGCACCGGCGAAGCCAACGACAGCGGCGCCGAAGCCCACGACGGCGGCGGCCGCCCCGGCATCTGCCCGCGCTGCCTGATCCTGAACGTGCGCGTCGGCGACAGCTTCGTCTGCGACGTCAACCAATTTGCCGACGGCGCGATCTTCGTCGTCGACAGCGGCGGCAGCGTCATCCAAGAGGCCCTCGGCACGCTGACCAACACGCCCTACGCGCAAGCCGCCATCGACTACGCCTACGACAACGGCGTGCCGATCATCGCTTCGGCCGCCGACGAGACCAGCTACCACCACAATTACCCCGGCAACCTCGAGCACACGATGTATGTGCACGCCATCGTTCACAGCGATGACGACGAGTTTGAGTCGTCGACGTACCTGAACTTCAACAACTGCACGAACTTCGGTGGTCACTTGATGTTGTCGACGCCTGGCGAGGGCTGCTCGTCTGAGGCCACCGGCAACACCTCTGGTCACACCGGACTGTTGATGTCGTACTTTCGCGAAGAACAAGATCGCGCGGTCGGCACGAACCGGGCTGATTACTTCAGCAACAAATTGTCGGCTGAAGAGGTCTATCAAATCCTCGTCGCCTCCGCCGACGACATCGACGTTGACGGCGCCGAAGAAGACGGCGCGGCGAAGCTGTTGAAGAAGTACCCGTCGAACGAAGGTTGGGACCTGCACTTCGGCTGGGGCCGCAACAACGTGCGCCGCTCGCTCGAGATCATCCGCGATCAGGCGATCCCGCCCGAGGCCAACATCTCGCAGCCGCGCTGGTTCGAGGTCGTCGATCCCGATCGCCGCCCCACCCTCGACGTCGTGGGCTCGGTCTCGTCGCCGCGCTTGACCGACCTGCGTTGGGAGCTCTTCGTGTCAGAGAAGATCGTCGGCGCGCCGCTCAAGAAGGTCGGCGAAGGCACCGGCGCCACCGACGACGCCGTGCTCTTCACTCTCGACCTCAAGCGCGACGTGCCGCAGATGGTGGCCCGTGCGGCCGATCCGGCGGGCAGCGACCCTGAGCAGTTCAGCGGCGTCATCGAGCTGCACACGTTCGGCAAGAACGCCAACGGCGACGAGGTGCTTGGCAAATTCCGCAAGACCTTCGGCGTGCGCGCCGACCCGACGGTGCACACCGGCTTTCCGCTGTTTCTCGGCGCCTCGGGCGAGTCGTCGCCCAAGCTCACCGATCTCGACGGCGACGGCAGCGAAGAGATCGTGCTCGCCCTCTCTGACGGCACGATCCACGCGATCACCAAAGACACCAGCGAGCTGCCGGGCTTTCCCGTTCACCTCGACGCCTAC
>JANNAY010000128.1:0-4646 GCA_031384945.1 Deltaproteobacteria bacterium | reverse complement strand
GCGGCCGCGTCGTCGTCGACAACGGCACGTTGACGACGACGGGCGGCGGTCGCTTCGTCAAGCGCGCGCGGCACGGGCAGCTGCTGCGCTGACTCGCGGGTCTGCTGCCGAGCTGCTAAACCGAAGCCATGGTCAGCGTCGTCGTCAATCTCAAAGAAGAGACTCTCGAGAAGCTCAAGGCGCGCGCGCTCGGTGCGCCTGTCGACGAGTTCTTGAGCGAGCTCCTCTCGAACATCGCCGATGACGACGCGTTCGACCTGACCGCAGAAGAGGAGCGCAGCCTCATTGAAGCTGACGCCGAGGTAGAGGCCGGCCAGTTCCTGACGCAGGACGAGATGAAGGCGCAGATGAGGGCGGCTCGCGGACGATGAACTGGCCGCTGAGGTTTTCCACTGTCGCCGCACGCGCCGCGACTTTGGAAGACAAGAACTGGCGACTTCACCATCCCGAGAACGCGGATCTCTTTGATGCTGCTTATGACCAAGCACTGCACGCGACTTCACTGCAACCACTTGGCTATCAGCGGGTCATGGCGAGGCAATACAAGGCAGCGCGGCGCTACATCATCCGCCCAACTGGCCATCTTGTATTCTATCGCGTCAACGAAGAAAAGCGCTACATAATCATACTGAATATCTTCCCGGGTCGAATGCAAAAAGAGCCAGCGGTGTGAGCGTCGACGTCGCTGACCTCGCCGCCGGCGTCGTTGCCGGCGACCGCCGCGCGCTCGCCCGCGGCATCACCCTCGTCGAGAGCACGCGCGACGACGACCAACGCGACGCGCGGGCCTTGCTCGACGCCGTCATGCCGCGCACCGGCAAAGCGATTCGCGTCGGGCTCTCGGGCACGCCGGGGGTCGGCAAGAGCACCTTCATCGAGCGGCTCGGCAAGAAGCTGCTCGGCGAAGACGCGTCGCTGCACCTCGCCGTATTGGCCATCGATCCGTCGTCGCCGGTGAGCGGCGGCTCGATCCTCGGTGACAAGACGCGCATGGATTTTCTCGCCACGCACCCGCGGGCCTTTGTGCGTCCATCGCCGGCGGGCACCGCGCTCGGTGGCGTCGCTGCCAAGACGCGTGAGGCGTTGTTGTTGTGCGAGGCCGCCGGCTGCGGCGTCGTCGTCGTCGAGACCGTCGGCGTCGGCCAGAGCGAGCACGCGGTGCAGTCGATCACCGACTCGTTTGTGTTGTTGCTCGCGCCGGGTGGCGGCGACGATCTGCAGGGGCAGAAGCGCGGCGTGCTCGACGTGGTCGACGTCGTCGTCGTCAACAAGGCCGACGGTGACCGCGTCAAAGAAGCGCAGACGACGGCCACGCACTACCGAAACGCCGGTCATCTCTTGCACCACGACAAGGGTTGGCATCCTCCGGTGATGACCGCGTCGGCCCATGAGGGCAGCGGCGTCGATGATGTCTGGGATGCCGTGCTGCGACACCGGGCGTTTCTCGGCGACGATCTCGCCGCCCGGCGCGCCGACCAGAGCGAGCGCTGGCTGTGGCGCTGCATCGAAGACGAGCTCGTGCGCCGTGGCCTCGCCGAGACCGCTGTGCAGGCCAAGCTGCAGTCTGTGCTCGCGGATGTGCGCGCGGGGGTCTTGTCGCCGGGGCGGGCGGCTGCTGCTGTCGTCGACGTGCTGCTGCCAACTCGCTGAGCCCGTCGGGCCGCGCTCCGCGCTTCACCGACGCTTGGGCCGGCCTGCAGCCCGAGACCTATTCGCCTTCGCCTTCGCCGACTTCGCCTTCGCCTTCGCCGCCGCCGCAGCCAAAGACAAGCGCGCTGTCGTCGAGGCAGCCGAGCTCGTATTCGCCGTCGATGAGGTCGGCGTCGTCGGCGACGAGACAACAGTCGGCGGCCGGTACCGTTCGTTCTTCACAGGTGTCGTCGATGACGTGCTGCACCGTGAACGGACACGCCGACACCAGCAGATCGAGGTCGATCACGGTGAGCGCTGGGCCGACGACGGTGAGGGGTCCGTCGACCTGCGTCAGCGTCTCGAGGTTCACCTCGGCCAGAAGCGCGTTGTCCTCGACGATCACGCCGCCGGCGCCAGCGATGGTCAGCTGCGGCATGACGAAGTTGGCCAACCGACCGTTGTCACTGACCAACAGCCCGCCGACAGACTGCACGCCTTGGACCTCAATCACGCTCAGCGCATCGTTGAGGTCGACGGTCATCAAGCCGCCGACCTGTCGCAGCCGCGGGAACGAGACGCACTCGACGCCGCTGCCGATGATCGTGAGGTCGCCCGCGACATCCTCGAGCAGTGGAAACGCGACGCCCAAGCTGTCGGCGATCTCGATGCGCAGCGAGCGCTGCATGTGCCGGACATTCGCGAGCTCGCCGAAGCTGACGCGGCCGTCGACGAAGGCCTCGTTGGCGAAGTCGTCACCGGCAGGAGCGCCAAAGGCAGGCGCGCAGATGCTCTCGGGGCCGCTCTCGCCGTCACAGAAGGTCAAGCAGGTGTAGCCCTCGCCGCAGAACGCATCGTCGCCTGGCTGGCAAAGCTTGCCGACCGGCGAAACGGCACAGCTGCCGACGACAAAGACGCCCACGGCGGCGGTGATGGTGCGCTTCACTGCTGGGTCTCTTCTGCTGCAGAGTCGAAGAGCTCAGACCACCACGCACCGAGCAGCCAGGCGGCGCCGCCAACCACCGCGCCCGCGGCGGCGCCGGCAAAGGCGGGAGCGCCATAGGCGCCGACCGCATCAAGGCTGTTGTTGGCGTCGACGGCGCGGTCGCGAACGCTGCCGTCGTTGAAGTCGGCGCCTGCGTCGCTGGCGCGGTAGCCGCGGTCGAGCTGTTCGAGCGTTGACAGCTGCAGCGCGTGGTTGACGACGAGGCCCGTGCCGACGGCGGCGGCGACGGCGGAGAGGGCGACGGTCGCGGCGCCGCCCCATGTGAAGACGTCGGCCGTGATCGGCTTCTGCACGATCACGACGCGCAGTCGACGGTTTGGGGCGAGCACGACGTTGCGCTTCGAGGATGAGCCGCCCGGGAAACGCACCTCGAGCAGGTGAACGCCCGGCACCACTCCTGCCAGCGGCGGCAACGGCGCCACGCCCCGCTGAACATCGTCGAGGAGGATGACGCTTGCCGTTGGCGCCTCAATGGCGATGGTGGCAGTCGTGATCGGCTCAAGCAGCTGCGCCACCAGCTCAGCGAACGCGACAGAGCGCGCCGCGTCTCGTCCTTCGACGGTAACCGTCGCCGCCCGCACCTCTGCGCCCTCGGCGGCGACGACACGCAGCGTCAGGCGAGCGCCGTCGACGTTGGCGTAGACGGCCTGGGCGACGCCGCAGAGCGATGCCAGCTGCGCGAGGCACTCGTCGAACAACGGATCGCAGTCGACGCCGAGGCCTTTCGCGGCCCCCAGGAAGCGCGCGGTTACTTCTCGCGCTTGGAAGGAAATGGCCGGGCTCGCGCCCAGCGCGCGCGACAACTCGCCTTCGGTGGCGGGCGCCGCGGGGCTGATGCCCACGAACGCAGTCGTCGGCGGCACCGTCGCCAGCAGGGTCGTCAGGAGAAGCCCGGTGAAGCCCATCGGATGAGCTGACGTGTTTGCGCGACGCCGTGCAACCGAGGAAGCTCACAACGATCGAGGTTGACTTGTGATCGGCACCGTCGTCGCTGGCAAGTACACCGTCCTGTCGCAGCTCGGCGTCGGCGGCATGGGCGCGGTGATGTTGGCCCGTCAAGCGCCGCTTGGACGCGAGGTCGCGCTCAAGATCTTGCGGCCAGAATTGGTCAGCGACGAAGTCGCCATCGAGCGCTTCAAGCGTGAAGCCCAGGTCATCGCGCACCTCGGTCATCCACACGTCGTCACCATCCATGACTTTGGCGCCACCGACGACGGCACGCTGTTCATCGCGATGGAGCGGCTGGCTGGTGAAGACCTCGCGACCCGCGTCGCGCGCGGCCCGTTGCCCTGGCCAGCGGCCCTGCTCATCGTCGAGCAAATCGCCCGTGCCCTCGCTGGTGCGCACGCGATGAACGTCGTGCACCGTGACCTCAAGCCCGCCAACGTCTTCATCGTCCAGGGCGGTGGCGTGACCGACTTCGTCAAAGTTCTCGACTTCGGCATCGCCAAGCTGGTGAAAGAAGCATCGTCGTCGTCGTCGCCCAAGCTCACGGGCGCCGGCTTCGTGCCTGGAACGCCTGCGTACATCGCACCAGAAAACATCATGGGTGGCGGCGGTGACGACCCCCGCGCCGATCTCTACTCCCTCGGCGTCACCTGGTTCGAGTTGCTCACCGGCGAGCTGCCCTTCACCGGTCCGACGACGATGAAGCTCTTGATGCAGCACCTCAACGATCCGGCGCCGCGCCCCTCCGACATCGCTCCACTCGACATGCCCGTCGTCGTCGAGGATCTGTTGATGTCGCTGCTCGAGAAGAGCCCGGATCGACGGCCCGTCAGCGCCAACGCGCTCCTCGCGGCCCTCGCATTGGTGCCGCGCGATCTCGTGCCGCGCGATCTCGTGCCGCGCGACAGTCCCGCCCGCCCGCCGAGCCAGCCGCGCATCGCGCCGATGGCGCCGACCGCTGCGACGTCGCTGGCGAATGTGCAGCTGCCGTCGTTGGCTGCGCCGCCTGCTGCGTCATCGTCGTCACAGCTGTCGCCCACGCCGGCCGTTCGCCTGCGGTTCG
>JANNAY010000833.1:0-4573 GCA_031384945.1 Deltaproteobacteria bacterium | reverse complement strand
ACGACGAGGCCGCAGGTGAAGGTGAGCTTCTCGAGCGTGTTGGTGTCGCTCGGATCGAGCAAGGCGACGATCAGGCGCCGCTTTTCGATCGACAGCGGCAGCGCGCGGTGCTTCTCAGCGAGGGCGCGGCTAAAGGCCCCCAGCGCGGCAGGCGGAGGCAGGGCGCCGAGGACGACGCCGGTGGCGTCGGTGGCGCCGAGGGCGGCAAAGGCCTGCACCAGCTTCTGATCGGGCACGAGGCCAGAGCGGTAGACGCGTTCGGCGAGCGCCATGCCGCGGTAGGGCGTCCACGCGTCGAGGGCGGCGAGATCGCTCTCGTCGACAAGCTTTTGCTCGAGCAGGGCATCCCGCAGCGTCGCCGGCATCGCTTCGCCTCCCTTCCAGATGGCGATAGCGCGCTCAGCCCGTCCGTGCCCATCGGATGAGACAACGGCGCTGTTTTGCTGCGATCAGCGGCGACGACGACGCAGGAGGCCCGGCAGCAACAGGCTGGGCGGCAAGAGCAGGGGCAGCGCCGATCCACCGCTCGCGCACGCGCAGCCGCCGCCCGAGAGCCGCGGGTCGTCTTCGCCTTCGCCTTCTGCGCCTTCTTCGCCTTCACCTTCGCCTTCGGCGGGCGGCGTGAACGTGTCGGAGCACGACGTCGGGTCGGCGGCGTCGACGAAGGGGGCGTCGTCGAGGCACTGGTTGAAGTCGCAGTCGCCCGCGTCGAAGTCGGCGGGGCAGTCGAGGTCTTTGACGCCGCAGCCGCAGTCGCAGCCGTCGCCAGCGCCGTAGACGAAGCGCGAGCAGAGCCAGGCCTCGGGCAGCGGCTCGCACGGCGCGCCGGGGACGCGGCAGACGAAGTCGTCTTCGCGGCCGCAGTCGGCGTCGCAGCCGTCGCCGGCGTCTGCGTTGGCGTCGTCGCAGGACTCGGCGCCTTCGACCACGCCGTCGCCGCACTCGGGCTGCACGCAGGGCTCGCCCGGCACCGGACAGAAGAAGCCGACCTCGACGAAGCTGCAGTCGGCGCTGCAGCCGTCGTTTCTGACGGTGTTGCCGTCGTCGCAGACCTCGGAGCCGCCGACGTTGAAGGTGTCGAGCAGTCCGTCGCCGCAGACCTGGGCGTGGCACGTGCCGTCGGGCAAGCAGATCGAGCCGGGGTCGCGGCGGCAGCCGGTGCAGCCGTCGCCGGCGACGTCGTTTTGGTCGTCGCAGTCTTCGAACACGGTGCCGAGGTTGTCGCCTTCGGCGATGCCGTCGCCGCAGACGACGGCGTGGCAGGGACCGCCGTCGAAGCCGCAGGCGAAGCCGGCTTCGAAGCCGCTGCAGTCGCCCGCACAGCCGTCACGGTTGTCGTCGTTGCCGTCGTCACACTGCTCGGGAAATTGCAGCACGCCGTTGCCGCACACGAGCGGGGCGCAGACACCGAAGCGGTCACAGGCGAAGCCGTCTTCGACCTGGCACTCGCTGTCGCAGCCGTCGCCGTCGTCGGTGTCGCCGTCGTCGCAGCCTTCGCCGCGTCCGATGGGGTCTTGTTCGACGTTGAAGTTGCCGCAGATGGTGCGGAAGCACGGGTTGCGCGGGTCGAAGGGGTCGCAGATGAAGCCGTCGCTGACGACGCATTGGTCGCAGCCGTCGTCGGCGTTGCCGTTGCCGTCGTCGCAGCCTTCGCCGCTTCTGGTCTCGAAGTCGAGCTCGACGAAGCCGTCGCCGCAGACCGTCTGGCGACACGGCTGGAACGTCGAGCAGACGTAGCCCACTTCGGCGAGGCAGCCGCCGCAGCCATCATCAATGTCGTCGTTGCCGTCGTCGCACTGTTCGCCGCGTTGCACGTCGACGATGCGATCGCCGCAGCCGGGCACGCTGCAGCCGCCGCCCTCTTTCGAGCAACGAAAGCCGGCTTTGATCTCGAGGCAGTCGTCGCTGCAGCCGTCGCCCTCGCCGACCGCGTCGCCGTCGTCGCAGAGCTCGTTGTTGGCGACGTAGCCGTCGCCGCATTCGTTGTCGGTGCAGCGGGTGGGATCGCCGAGCGTCGGCACGCGCGCGCCGCCGCAGCCGTCTTGTGAGCAGGCTTCGCGCGGCAACAGCGGTCCATCAGCGACGCCGCAGTCGGGGTCGATGACGCCGCAGCCGCAGTCGCAGCCGTCGCCGTTGTCGTATTGGAACGGCGAACAGGTCCACTCGAGGGGCACGTTTTCAAACTGCGCGCCCAGTGAGAGCGCGGCGGTGACGACGACAAACAACATGTTCAGCGACCCGGGGTTTCAGGCAGAGGTGTGGCGAAGCCGTGGCAGTCCGGTGTCTCGTCGTCGTCGACGTCGACCGGTTCTTCGCCGCGAGCGACGGCGCTGGCGCAGCGGATGTGACGCGCGCGGCGCTCGAGCAAGTCGACAGCGTCGTTGGCGTTCTCGACGAGGTCTGGGCTGACGCCCGTCCAGAATTCGTTGCCGCTGAACGGCTCGTCGTCGGCGTGAGCGAAGGGCTGCAGCTGGGCAGCGATGGGGATGACGACGTCACGCCAGGCCTTGCCGCCCTGAGGCCGCAGCACGAGTTGGGCGGCGCGGTCGCGGTCGCGCTCAAACCAGGCGCGGCACTGCGGATCGCGATCGCACAGCTGGCTGAGCACGCCGCACGACGACAGCGGCGTGTCGGTGCTGAAGGCCGCCGTCACCAGGGTGAGGTCGACCGACCACGGCAAGAGTGTCCATTGGCCGTTCTTGTCTTCGTGCAGGAAGAAGTTGTGGCAGGCGCCTTTGTGTCCGTCGAAGTGGGCGAGCAGGTCTTCGAGGGCCGACACCCGCGCGATCTGGCGCCAGTCGACCTCGGGGAGCGCCTGCACCGCGTTGTCGGCGTCTTGCGGCAACGAATCGATGTGCGCGGCGAGCGCCTGCAGCGGCGCAAAGTCTTCGGGGCCTTCGTCGACGTCAAAGCCGCCCAGCGAGCCGACGGGCGTGAAGCCGTCGCTCTCGTACATGACCTCGCTGCCGTCATAGTGGTCGGCGAGAAAGACGCGGTCGTAGGTCTCGATGGTCGAGTAGAGGCCCTTGTCTTCGCCGTTGACGAAGAGCTGGACCCACGAGACGCGCGGTGCGGCATGCCCGGCGGCGCGCATGACCTCGTAGGCGAGGTACTCGCGCACGAAGCTCGGGTCGTAGGTGAGGTTGTTGAGCGTCATCTTGCGCAGGCCGCGAAACTCGGTCGGGCCTTGCTGGCCGTGGTTGGCGAAGTGGATCTTCAGCCCCGGCTTGCCCTCCCACGGGCGCAGCGTGATCGAGCCTTTGATGCGCACGCTGACGTGCTGCGCCACCGACGGACCGTGCTCGTCGGTCATCATGAACAGGGCGGGTACGTAGCCCGCGCCCTTGCCGTTTTGCGACAGGTTTTGTTCGACGTCGCCGTCGACGAAGAGGTCGACGACGGAGATGACGGCGACGTCGTCGTCGAAGACCGCGTCGCGTTCGTCGTCGTAGGCGCGGTTCTCTTTCTGCGGCGTCGGCGTCGTCTCTTGAAACACACCGGTGCCGTCGGGAACGCGCCCCCAGCTGCTGCGATCGGGGTCGCCGGTGCGCACGGGGGCTTCGTCGACGACGACGCGGCCCTGCGAGGGTGCGTCGGCGTCGACCTGGTAGAGAAAGGCGCCGTCGTTGTCGCACGAGAGCCCGAGGTCGCCCGTGATGATCACGCGCTCACCGGGATCGAGCTTGCGCGGCGGCACCGGAAACGGCGCCTCGTCGTCGTCTTTGTCGGAGACGGCGTAGGCGGCGGTGTCGACGACGGCGTCGCCGACGTTCACCAGCTCGATGAACTCGTCGGGGTTCTTGGCGCAGCCGACCTCGTTGAGCACCAGCCGTCCGCGGGCGGCTGGCGGCGGGTCGGGCCCAACGACAGGACAGGCGGCGAGCCAGCTGAGAGCGGAAGAGATGGTGACGGCGAGGCAGCAGCGAAGAAACACAGCCGACGACCACGCAAGAAACGATCGCGACGCATGTGGGATGCCGACGACCCCGACGACCCGTTCGGTCCGCAGAAAACGTGCGGGTGCTGCCTCAAGGTCGCAGAAACGAAGCGGGCCGCACAAGGCGGCCCGCGACGTCGACAGGGTCGTCGACAGGGGAGTCGAGCGCTCAGCCGCTCTGGCCGGGATCTTCGTCTTCGGGGAGGCAGGCGTTGTCTTCGCAGACGAAGCCGTCGTCACAGTCGGCTTGCTCGACGCAGGGAACGATGAGCTCTTGGGTGGGCAGCAGCAGCGTGCAGCCGGTGAAGACAGCGGCAGCGACGGCAGCGGCGCCAGCGAGGAAGACGAAGGACTTCATTGGGTCACCACAACGTCAGCGGGGACGGGAGCGAGGTTGGCGAAGGTGGGACCCTGCGGCAGCAGCGAGGCAGCCGCCGGGGCGGTGGCGGCGGCGCCCTCTTCGTCGACGAAGACGAAGCCGCGCAGGTAGCCGACGGTGGCGACGACGGCGGCGGCGCCGGCGAACAAGTAGGCCATGTCGGCGAAGACGGCCTTTTGCTCGACCTCGGATCGGACGTCGAACAGCTCGCTGCCGACGACTGGGTTCGCCAGCGTCTTGTTGCAGGCGATGATGTC
>JANNAY010000082.1:0-5169 GCA_031384945.1 Deltaproteobacteria bacterium | reverse complement strand
GAGCCCGATGTCGTCGCCGCCGACAACATCCTGCGGCAGGCCCGGCGAGACGCCGCTCGTACAGTATTTTCGTTGTCGGTTGGGGTCGCTGCTGTATCTCCGGCGGAGACACCCGCGCTCCTGCCTGAGCGTCACTCCGACCGCTTCGTGTGCCGCTTCGCCCCGACGCCGCTGCCCCTCGACGTCGATCTCAAGGCGCTGCGCGAGTTCCTCAGCGACAAGGCCAAGAAGCTGCCCGGCCCCTTTCTCGTCGTCGGACTGACCGGCGCTCACGCGTACGGGTTTCCGTCTCCCGACAGCGACCTCGACCTGAAGGCGATTCACGCGGCGACGGCGAAGTCGCTGCTGTCGCTGTCGCCGAAGACCGACCCGTTGGAGCTTGTTGAAGATTGGCGCGGCAGAGAGATGGATCTCTCGTCACATGAGTTGCACCAGGCTGCGCAGCTCTTGTTGAAGGGCAACGGCAACATGCTCGAGCGGCTGCTCGGCCCGTGTGTGGTCTTGCGCTCTCCCGCAGGAGAAGAACTGACGTCGCTGGCGCAGAAGACGCTGTCGCGGCGGGTGGTGCACCACTACCGCGGCTTCTTTGAGCGGATGCTGACCGAGCACGAGAAACTAAAGACAACGACGGGGTCGACGGCGAAGAAGCTGTTGTACGCCTATCGCGTCGCGCTGACAGGAGCGCACCTGCTCGCAGCCGGAGAGCTCATCACCGACGTGCGCACGTTGGCGCCCCGCCACGGGTTCGACGTCGCCGTGTTGCTCGAGCAAAAGAAGAACCGAGAGACAGCGCCGATGGTCGACGACAGCTTCTTCGCCGCCGACGTCGTGCGTCTGCGCGCGCTGCTCGACGCATCGTTGAAGAACAGCGTGCTGCCCGAGCACCCCGACGAACGCGCCGTCGCCGCGCTCGACGAATTCGTCGGCGACACCGGCATCGAAGTCGGCACCAGAGTCGGCGTCGGAGTCGGAGTCGTCGATGGGTAGGACTGCCGACGGCGATCGGGAGCGTTGTTTTCGCTGTTGGCGGCCGCTGATCACGTGCTGGTGCGCGGCGATTCCAGACCTGCCAGAGACGAAGACGAAGGTGATCATCGTGCAGCACCCGCGCGAGGCCGACACCGCCATCGGCACCGCGCGCATGACGCACCTCGCACTCAAGGGATCGCGGCTCGTCGAAGGCATCTACGTCGACGCAGAATTCAAAGACGGCGACCTCGACGGCGCGGCGGTGCTCTTTCCCGGCGACGACGCCCGCCCGCTCGAGCAGTGGCTCGACGCCCCGCCGAAGAAGCTCGTGGTCATTGATGGCTCGTGGTCGCAGGCGAAGAAGCTGTTGAAGCTGAACCCGAAGCTGCAGGCGCTGCCGAAGCTGTCGTACGACCCGCCAGCGCCGGGCAACTACCGCATCCGCAAAGAGCCGACCGACAAGCACCTGTCGACGATCGAGGCGACGGCCGCGGTGTTGGGGGCGCTCGAGGGGGATCCGGAACGGTTTTCGGCGCTGCTGCAGCCGTTCAACCTGATGGTGGATCGCCAAATCGCGCACGCTGAAACCCACCAGGCCCGCCGGCGCCGCGATCGGTCGACGCAGAAGAAGCAGGACTTCACCGAGCTCGTTGCCCTCGACCGCGACCGCTGCGTCGTGGTCTTCGCCGAGGCCAACTGCCACCCGCAGAACGACCGCGCGCCGGGAGCACCCGAGGTCATCCACCTGATCGCTTCGCGGCCGCTGGCGCCCACGAGGCCGCGGCATTCGTGGATCATCAAACCGCGGCGTCCGCTGCATCCAGATGTCGGTCCACGGCTCGGATTGCGCGATGAGCAGCTGTTGAACGGCGTCGACATCGACGTTGCCCTCGCCGAATTCGACGCTTTTGTCGAAGGCGGCAGCTTCGTCTGCTGGGGTCCCTTCGCCCGCGATGTGCTGATGCAAGAGGGCCGCTCGAAGCGCGGCTTCATCGACATGCGCGCGCTGGTGGCGCGAAAACTACGTCGTCAAGGCGGCGGCATCGACAAGGCCTGCGCCGCCCTCGACGTCGAAGACATCGCCGGCACCGGCGTCAGGGCCGAGCGCATGCACGACGCGGTGGTCGCCCTGTTGCGAAGAATGCTGGTCATCGCTGGCGAATCCAGCACATCGTGAAACCGCCACTGCTGCGACCTCTGCGACGGCGGGCGCTCAACGTCGACGGACGGGCGCTTCGGCAGTGGCAAACTTCTTTCGCAGCGCCTCGACGATCTTCGCGCGGGCGTCGACCTCGATCGAGGGCGCGATCTCGCGGCCGAACAAGAAGCGGACGACGTCTTCGACGTTGACCCAGACGCCGAGGCCGGCGTCTTCGTCGTCGATGACGGCGAGGGCGCGGGCGAAGACGCCTTCGATGTCGCGGGCGAGCACGACGCCTTCCCACATCGCGCCGTCGCCCTTGGCCTCGCGCGCCCGCTTGAGCGCGCGCGCCGCGTTCATCGCCTCGCGCGCGACGGCGACGTAGCGCTCGGCGATCGCGAGCTTCTCTCTCCAGGCGTCGGCCTCAGCGCGCGCCGCCGCCGCCTCTTGCGTGAGATCGAAGAGCCGCTCGTTGAGGTCGTCGATGCGACGAACGAGCTGCTCGAGTTCCACGTCTTCGTGCGCCATCCGGCCTCCGCTGGGGCTCAGCGTGACGCCTGCGTTTGAGGGCGCAACATCTGTTCAGTGTTGGCGAAAAGACCGCAGCGGGATGCGCCGTCAGAGGCGCAGGACGGTCCAGCGCACCAGCAGCGGGGCGGGCGCGCCGCGGTGCGAGACGGTCACGCCGTCGTGCGAGACCGAGGAGGCCGTCGCCTTTTTGCCGCGCAGCGCGAGCACGCCGACGTCGCCTTCGCTTTCGCTGGCGAAGGCGTCTTCGCTGGCGTCATCGACGATGGCGCCGAGGTCGTCGTCGGCGGCGCCATCGACTTCGGCGCGCAAGACGGTGCCGTCGGCGAGCACGAGGTCGGCGCTGCCGTCGTCGCCGAGGGCGACGGTGACGTCGACGACGTCTTTGCGGTCGTTGACGTCGACCACGTCGGCGCGGGCCGAGTCGCCGAGGGTGTCGACGTCTTTGTCGAGCAGCGGCAACAGGCGGTTCTCGGTCAAGAACAGCGGCAGCACATCGAGCGGCGTCGCGATGTTGGCGGTGGTGCCGGGCCGGTAGACCTGAAAGGTCGTCAGGTCGACGTAGCGGCTGTCGCCGTTGTCGCGCAGCGGCGGAAAGTAGACGGGCTTCTCGAACATGCCGCGGCGGATGACGGGTGCGGCGTAGAGGGCGTCGCCGACGAACCAGGCGTCGTCGACGGCGACGCTGGCGGCGTCTTTGGGGGCGAGCAAGAGCGGGTGACGCAACACGGGCGCGCCGGTCGCGTGGGCCTCTTCGGCGAGCACGCGAAAGTACGGCTGCAGGCGCGTGTGCAGGCGCGCCATCTTTGCGTAGACGTCGACGGTCTCGAGGTCGGCGTACAGCGTGTGCTTGTCGGGCGAGTCGATGCCGACGCAGGCGTTCTGCTCCATAAAGATCGGTGACGTGGCCGAGAGCGCCGCCCAGCGCAGGTAGACTTCTTTGTCGCGGGGAAAATTCGTCAGGCATTTGAAGCCAGTGGTGTCAGATCCCCAATACGGTACGCCCGACAGCGCCAGCGACAGCCCAGAACGAAACGAAGAAGGAATGCCCTGGCTCTCGTCGAAGGTCGACTCGGCGTCGCCGCCCCACACGGCAGGCACATATTGTTGCGTGCCGCTGTAGCCCGAGCGAACAAAGAACAAGAAGTCATCGGGTTTCTCGACGACCAAAAGGTCATGCGCCGCCTTGGCCGAGAGCACCGGGTAGAGGTTGTGCAGCTCTTCGCCGTTCATGCCCGAGCGCGAGGTCCAATCCCGCTCGGTGTACTCGCCGAAGTCGTGCATCCAACCGTCGTAACCGAGGGCGATGCTGCGGCGCAGCAGGTCTTGAAACCACGTAAAGCCCTCAGGAGTTGCCAGATCAATGCTCGAGAGGTTGAGCGGGCTACCACTGATGAAGAACGTCTCGCCCGGAATGTCGCCCTCGAGAAGGAACAAACCGTTGTCAGCGCCGAAATTCCAATCTTCTACTGCTGACTCACGATCGCTGGCGATGTAGGGATTGTTGTAGGCCATTACCTTGTAGCCAAAGTCGTGCGCGGTCGAGGTCCAGTTGAGAATCTCTTCTTCGCGGCCGACCTCGCTGCGCGCGGGCAAGAGGTGCAGCGCGTCGTCCATGCCGGTGGTCGGCACGTGCAGGCGGCGCAGCACCTCGTGCTCGAGCTCGTTGTCGATGCCGAGCGCGGGCGCTGTCACCCGCGAAAAAATGCCAACGCGACGACGGGGACCCCACACCCACGGCGCCGGCACCATCGGCCGGCCGCTGTCTTCGGTGTAGAGGTCGAGCACGTCGAGAGGTTCGTCGTCGACGTAGACGACGACGTCAAAGGCGCCGCCGTTGACGGTGAAGCGGCCTTTGCTTTCGTCTTCGCCGCCGAAGCAGGCCTCGGTGCGGCGGGTGGTGTCGAGCCATGTGCCGAAGCCGGGCTGGGTGTTGGTGCCCGGCGTGAGAAAGAACGGCACCGGAAAGTAGGTCATCGAGCGACCGTTGGGCGACGGGTTCGTCGACGACACGGGCGCGTCTTCGCCGAGGCCGAGGCCGCCTTCTTCGGCCCACGAATACAGGCACTCACCGCGGTGATCGAGGGGACCGAAGCGCTCGCCGCCGCCGAAGAAGTGCAGGGCTTCTTCGTCTTTGCCGTCGAGGGCGAAGCCCACCGTCACCTTGTCGAGGCGATCACGCCGGCGCTCGGCTTGATCGACCGACGTCGAGATGCGCACGCGGTGGCCGAGCACGGCGAACGAGACGTCGGCGCCGTGGCCGTCGTCGTCGACGACGCGCAAGGTCACGTTGCGCCGATCGCTCGAGACGATGGTCGCCTTCGTGAACGCATGCCAGCGCTCGACGTGCTCTTCGTACTTGTCCCAACCCGGCGAGAGGATGCCGCTGCGTTCCGTCCACTCGTCGTGCCCGGCCGTCAGCGTGCCGTAGCGGCCGCTCGGCGTGTCGACGCTGGCGAGCACTTTGTTGCCCTCGCCATCGCGCACGACCCACGTGAAGGGATCAAGCACCACATCGACCTGCGCGTCGG
>JANNAY010000070.1:0-8971 GCA_031384945.1 Deltaproteobacteria bacterium | reverse complement strand
CCAGCCGCCAGTGCCGCAAGAGGCGACGACGACGTCGACGCCGGCTTCTTTGGCCGCGTGCCGCAGCGCCGCCTCGGCCGTCGGTGAGCGGCAAATATTGCCCAGGCAGACCATCAAGATGCGCATGGCTCACGATCCTCGTGGCAACAAAAAAGCGACCCGAAGGCCGCTTTCTTGTTTCTTGTGAAACGAACAGTTCAGCGCGACTTCTTACCACGGCCGTCGCCGATGCCGTCGAAGAGGTAGTCGGCCACGAACCAGTTCGGCTGCGGCTCGACGCGCTCAACGATCGTCGAGGTGCGGACCGTGCCGGTCTTCACGTCGATGACGTCGAGGTGGATGGCGATGCGCAGGCCGTCGCTGAGGTTCGGCTGCGCGTCAGCGAAGAGGCCGAGGATGCCGGCGACGATGAAGCGGATGCCGAGGATGATGAAGCCGGGGTTGCGCTGGTTCAAGCGCATGACGCGGTAAGCGAGCATGACGTCGGCGGGCTGGATCTTGCCGTCGCGGGCGAGGCTGTCGGCGCGGGCGGCGAGCTTGCCGGACTCGGTGTACTCGACGTAGAGCGAGCGCAGCATGTCGTCGTCGCGGGCGACGGCTTCAGAGATGCCCTGGTCGCGCAGCACGTCAACGATCGCGTCGTAGGTGACGGCGTCGATGGGGCGGTCGGTGTTCGTTCCACCGTTCTTGTTGATGACCCACACGCGCTCGGTCGGCGCGATCTTCAGCTCTTTCAAGGGGTCGGGCATCACTTCGCGCAGGCCACGGGCGTAGAGCATCGTCTGCTCTTCGCTGCCGAGGCCCGGCTCGCCGCCGCCGCCGATGATCGAGCCGATGACCGGCAGGTTCGCGAGCGTGGCGCAGCCCGAGAGGGCGAGGGTGAGGGTGAGGGCGACGGCGCCGACAGCGATCTTGTTGTTCTTCATGGTGTGATTCTTTCTACGTCGGTGAATTTGGAATCAGGTGAATGGAGAGGAAGCGAAGCGAAGGTCAGGGTTCGAGGACCGGGATCTTCGGGATCGGGATCGGCGACAGGTCACGCACCTGTTCGAGCACGACCGCGACCGTCGACTGCGCGAGCGCGATCGGGTTGATGGCGCCGGTGGCCGTCGCCGTCGCGCTGGCGCGGGCGATCGGGGCGACCTCGAGGATGATGTTGGTCGGCAAGACCCAACGGCCAGCATCGTTGACGATGTCGATGCGCTCGAAGGTGCTGGTCTCGGCGATGCCGCCGGCCAACGTCTTCACTTCGAAGTCGACGCGGTACCACTCGCCGCCGGTGCCGTTCGGACCGAGGGGTTGCACGCGGCTGACCTTCACGATGACGTCGTTGAGGCGCGGTGAGCCGACGAGCACCTGCTCGAGCTGCTCAGGACGAAACGCCTGCTTCTTGCCCATCAACGCGTTGATCTCGGCGTCGGGCAGCGCAGCGTGGCCACGGCGCTTGGCGTCGACGTCGTCTTGCATGCCGCGCAATTCGGCTTTGACGTCGTCGCGCTGCCAGGCCCAATCACCAACCTGGTTGGGAATCGAGTCGTTGTGCACGCCGCGGTAGTCGGTGGGACGCGCCAGGAACGGCAAGTAGGCGTTGAGCAACACCTGCTGCACCGTCGATTGGAGCTCGGTGACCTGCGCGTAGGTCAGGATGGGGAGCTCTTGGTAGGGCTCCTCAGGCGCCGTCTGCGCCAGCGCCGGCAGGGCCGTCGCGAGGCTCAGGGCAAGCGCCCATCGCCGAGGGGTCAGTTTCTTCATGTGCTCTCCTTGATTGAGCTTTGAAGTCGAAGAAGTGGGCGCCGATGCCACAGGTCCGGCCCGGACGCAAACCGCGCAGCCGTCTGTGCGGCCATTCAGTGTGGGATGAGACACACCAACGTGGCGATCCGCCGCCGTCGTCTACGCTGGCGAGGTGAAAACGCGCCTGTTGCTTCTGGTCTTTGTCGTCGTCGGTGCCGCTTCGTGCGCGGTCCCGCCGACAGCTCTTGGCTGCGAGGTCGACGCCGACTGCGTCGACGGCGCCGTCTGCGCCGCTGGCCTCTGCGTCGGCGAAGGCGAAGGCGAGGGCGAAAGCGTCGTTGGCGAGGGCGAAGGCGAAGAAGGCGAAGGCGAAGGCGACGTCGGAGAAGGCGAAGGCGAAGGCGAAGAAGGCGAAGGCGAAGGCGACGTCGGAGAAGGCGAAGGCGACATCGGAGAAGGCGAAGGCGAAGGCGACGTCGGAGAAGGCGAAGGCGACGTCGGAGAAGGCGAAGGCGAAGGCGACGTCGGCGAAGGCGAAGGCGAAGGCGAAGGCGAAGGCGACGGCGAAGGCGAAGGCGAAGTCTTCCCGCCCCTGCTCGGCACCGGCAGCAGCGTCGGCCTCGACGAAGACAGCAGCACCACCATCACGCTGACAGCCACCGGCGGCGACCGCAGCCCCATCACGTGGCGGGTCGCGGGGGCCGACGCGACGTCGGTGGTCGTCTTGACCGGCGACCGCTTGAGCTACGCGGGCGGCGCCAACGTCGGCGACGTCGTCGACGACGTCACCGTCACGCCGAGCCAGAACGGCATCGAGGGCGCCTCGGCTGTCATCAGCTTCGTCATCACCGCGGTCAACGATCTGCCGCGGCTCGAGCTCGTCGGCGGCGGCGACGTCGTGATCGGCGAAGACGCCAGCTTCGCCGCCGACTTCGTTGACGCCGACGACGTCGACGGCGACGCCGTGGGCTTGTCGTTGCGCTTCGATGGGCCGGCGCCCGATCCGGCGCTGTTCAGCAGCTTTCCCGCTGTCGACGCCGCCGGGCGCCTCTCGTTTGTTCCAGCGCCGAACCGCTCGGGCTTCACCGTCTCTGGCGCCGTCGTCGCCAATGATGGCGGCGGCCAGACCGTCGAGGTGCCGTTCACCCTCACCGTCACCGCCGTCGACGACGATCCGCAGCTGACCGTGCGCGCTGTCTCGCTGCTCGAAGATGGCCCCGCCGACGTCGCCCTCGTCGTCGCTGCCGACGGCGGACCTGAAGAGGGCGACGATGTCGTCACCGTCACCGTCGAGCTCGACACCGCCGACTCGTTGGTGCTGCGGTCGGTCTCGCGCAACGCCGATGGCACCTTCCGCGTCGTCCCCGTCGGTGACGCCAACGGCAGCGTCGTCGTCGACGTCGTCGCCACCGACCTGGGCAACCACCGGGTGGTCCGTCCAGCCACCGTGCGCGTCGACGCCGTCAACGACCCCGCCACGTTCACGGTGCCTGCGGGCAAGGTCGTCATCACCGAAGACGTCACCGGCGTCGTCAACGGCTTCGCCACAAACATCGTCCCTGGACCCGCCGAAGAAGCCGACGACAGCGTCGCTTTCGACGTCGTGATCAACAGCGGCAGCGACCTCATCGCCAGCGCCAGCGTCGACGCCAGCGGCAGGCTCACCGTCGTGCCTGCGCCCAACCAAAACGGCGACGCGCAGATCACGATCACGATCCTCGATCCCGATGTCGGCGACGTCGTCGTCGTCGACATCGGCGTCACCGCCGTCAACGACCCGCCCTCGCTCACCCTGGTCGGCGCAGCGCCCACGCTGATCGAAGACACCGCGTTTTCCTCGACGCCCATCGTGACGGCCCGCAGCCCCGGCGGCGGTCCCGACGAAGCCGCCGAGGTCGTCAGCGTCGACGTCGACGTCGTCAGCGGCGGCGGCAACCTGCTGGGGGTCGTCGGTGTCGACGGCACCGGCGCGCTCACGGGCGCGCTGCGCGCCAACCGCTTTGGCTCGTTCACGCTTCGCTTCACGCCGCGCGACGGCGGCGGCAACGGCATCGCGCAAGAGCTCACGTTCACCGTCACTGGCGTGAACGACGCCCCCGAGGTCGCCCCACGCGCGTTGGCCTTCAGCGAAGACGTCGCTGTCGACGGCGTGCTCGCCGATCTCACGCCAGGGCCGGGCGGCGAGTCGGGCACGCTGACGTTGAGCAACGTGAGCTTCACCGACGCCAGCGATGTCATCGACGAGGCCCTCACCGTCGTCTCGCTCGTTGGCAACAACACCGTGCACGTCACGCCGAGGCTCAAACAAGACAAGAACGGCAGCTTCAGCGTCACGTTCACCGTCAGCGACGGCGGCGCGGCGCCGAATTCGACGACGACGACAGCTTCGGTCACCGTGACACCCGTCAACGATCCGCCGACGCTGCGGGCGCCGCTGGTCTTCGCTGCGCTGCAGGGCAAGTCGCACGCGTCGACGTTCACCGTCGTTGACGTCGACGGCGACAACGTCATCGTCAGCGTCGCCGGCACGCCCACCAACACCACGCTGAGCGTCGACAACACGCTCGACACGTGGACCTTCAGCGCCGGCACCAGCGGCGTCGTCAACGGCACCGCCAACCTGTTGTTGTTCGACGGCACCGTCACCGTCGCCGTCAACGTGCCGGCGCGCGTGATCGGCGTGCAGCGCTCGTGCTTTCACATCCGCGCGCAGCGGGCCCAGCTCGCCGACGGCGCCGCCGGCAGCGCCGTCTACGACCTCAACGACGGCACCGCCTACCAGGCGTTTTGCGACATGCAGAACGACGGCGGCGGCTGGACGCTCGTCATGAAGATCGACGGCAACGACGACGAATTCGACTTCGACGACACGCGGTGGACCAACGCCACGCTGCTCGCCGAAGACGCCGCCAACGCCCCCGACCTCGTCGGCGGCAACACCAGCGGCGCCTGGGAGTCGAAGCTGCAGTCGTATCTGTCCGTGAAGGTCGACGAGCTGCGCGTGGGCTTCGCGCCCCGCACCAGCGGCACGCGGGCGTTCACCTTTGTGTCGCCGAGCCTCGTCGTCGGCGGACCCGCGGCGTCGATGCAGGCGTTGATGAGCGCCAACAGCAGCGCCTTTGTCTCGATCACCGCGCCGAGCAAGGCGCAGTGGCTGGCCGCCGACGCCGCCTTCGCCCTCGACACCAACTGCGATCGCCGCGGCATCAATGTGCGCGAAGACGGCGGCGCGATCACCGGCGCCGAGCCACGCGTGCGCATCGGCATCCTCAGCAACGGCGAGGGCAACTGCGACTCGCCCGACACCTTTGTCGGCGTCGGCGGCGCCAACGCCAACGGCGTTGCCGGCAGCCGCAACCAGGATCGCTACGCCGCCGTCCTCGTACGCTCGACCGATCTCACCGAGCTGCGCGAGGCCGACACGTCGACGTTCGACTCGTGCGCCGAGGTCCTCGCCGCCGGCTTCCTCGACGCCAACGCCATCTACAACGTCAATGGCACCTCGACCGTATGCGCGCCCTGAACCTTGTCCCTGTTCTGTTGCTCACCGTGGTCGCCTGCCCGCAGGCGCCCGCCGCCGTCTCCTGCGACGTCGACGGCGACTGCGCCGAGGGTGTCTGCATCGACGGCGCCTGCGTGGTCGGAGAAGGCGAAGGAGAGGTCGCAGAGGGCGAAGGCGACGTCGTAGGCGAAGGCGACGTCGTGGGCGAAGGCGAAGGCGACGTCGAAGGAGAAGGAGAAGGAGAAGGAGAAGGAGAAGGAGAAGGAGCAGGAGAAGGAGAAGGAGAAGGAGAAGGAGAAGGAGAAGGAGAAGGAGAAGGAGAAGTCGGCCTCCGCATCGACGCTGTCGTCTATGCAGGAGACCGCGTCGCCATCCCGCTCGCCGTCGGGACGGTCATCGAACGACCAACGTTCGGCGACGTCACCTCCATCGTCGGCGGCAGCTTGTACGTCTCGACGCAGCCGACGATCGAAAGCGGCGTGGTCGCCGACGACCACTTCGTCCTCGACGACGGCGGCGTCCGCGTCGACGTCTTCGTCGACGTCGTCGTCTCCGTCTCCTGCGACGACGCCGTCAACGGCCACGGCGTCGACGTCGACAGCACGCCGCTGCTGTTCTCGCCGTTCGAGCCGCCGGCGACGCAGCTGACACGGCACGTCTGCAAAACCGCCGGCGGCGCGACATGGACCCTCGTGATGAAGAGCAAAGGAGATGCTGGTGCGGGCTTCGGGAGCAGCTCCGATTGGGACAGCTTTCCCGCGGTCAACCAGCGTGCGCCCGACACGATCATCGGCAACGACGTCACCGTCTACGCTGCCTACTACGCAGCGCCGCCGCGGTCGGTGCGGCTCGAGTCGCGCAACCCGTCCGCCGACACCGGCGTCGTCACCTTCGACGTCGTCGACAGCGTCGGCGGCAACGGCGAAGACGGCATCGCCAGCGTCTTCGTCGGCGCCCCCGTCGCCATCGACAGCGACCCGGCAGAGTGGGAGGCGCTGATCGGCGAGAGCGGCTTTCTGCAGGCCCAATGCCTGAAGGTCGGCTTCAACCTCGAGCTCAACGCGAACCCGCGGCGCCACGCGCGCCTCGGCGTCATCAGCGCCAACGGCGTCGATGGCGGCGGCACCTGCAACGGCGAGATCCGCGTCATCGGCTTCGGCCTCGATGACAACGACGACAGCGACGGCACCGCCAACGGCGGACACCGCGGCGGCGGCGACAACGACGGCGGCGGCGGCAGCAACGACGAAGACGAACGCCGCGACATGCTGCTCTGGGTCGAATAGCGAGCGGGCGTTAGAGCGACGTCCACAGCTGCGCCGGCGTCGTCGCAAACGCCCGCTGCAATGCGTCTTCGAAGCTGCGCTGCTGCTTCATCTCGGCCAACAGCTGCTGCAACCCATACACACCGCGCTTCTCGACCAGCCGCTCGACGAGGGCGAGGCTCGTCGCGTAGGCCGCGCGGGCGTCGGCTTCGTTCAGCTTCAAAAACGGCTGCGCCAACGTCGACAACGGCGCCTTGCCCGTCTGCGCCAGCAGCGCCTGCGCGTCTGGCTTCTGCTTCTCGAAGTGCTGCGCCAGCCCTTCGTGAAACCACGTTGGAATTTCGCCGGTGACACAGTTGCGCAACGCTGCGTGCACGTACTCGTGGATGAGGGTGTCTTCGAGCGAGCCGCGCTCGGCGGCCAGGGTGCCCTCGCGAATGCGAATCTTTCCGTCGAAGACGCCGGCGCTCCAGTCCGGCGTCGACGTCGCCTGCTGGTACTGCGCGCCGGTGTAGATGACGACAGTGACGGGATCGACCGGACGCAGGTCGAGGGCGTTGCCCACGGTGAACCAGCTGGTCTCGAGCACGTCGAGGGCCGTCCACGCGAGGCGCTCTTCACCATAGCCCTCGAAGCGCGCGGTGAAGTGCGAGTGGCGGGCGCTCTTGAAGGCGCTCTCGACGTCACCCTGCTTCTTCAAGCGATCGCGCAGCGCCAACACCTGCGCGTTGTCGGGGGCGAGTGCGGCGGCGACTTCTGCGGCAGCGGCGGCGCAGCTGGCGTCGTCGAGGTCGTCGCAGACGCGGGCGAGGTCGACGGCGGCGGCGGCGCTTTTGTGCAGTTTCAGCGACTCTTCGAGCAGCGAGCGCCGCAGCGCGCGGTTCTCGCTGGCGTCGCCGAGCTCGCGGGCGCGCGCGAGCAGTGCGTTGGCCAGTGCCTCGATGAGAATGGGCTCGGTCGGGCAGTCGGCCACCGCTGCCCGCAGATCGCGCTCTTTCTGCTTCGGCGCCGTCGTCTTCTGCGCCGCCCGCTGCGAGAGCACCGCCGCGCGATCGCACTTCAACAGCGCAGCACTGCTCGCGTCGCCCGCACCCGCGGACACAGCCTCGTCGAGGATCTTCAGCGAGCCATCGATGTCACCGGGCAGCAGCGCGCGCGCCGCCGTCCGCGCCCGCGTCGTCGCATCCGGCGGCAACGTCGTCGTCGCCTGCTGCTGTTTCGGCTTCTGCGCCGGCTGCGGCTTCGTCGTTTCACCGCAGGAAGTGAGAACGACCCAGAGCATCAGGCCCGCGACGACGCCCGTGATCAGTCGCCGGACGCGGAGCCATCGTCGCTCTCGCATTCGCCTTCGATGCAGATGTAGCCGTCGACGCACGGGTGCTCCTCGTCGCAAGTGTGCCCGTTGAGGTCGATGGGCTCGACGACGCAGCCGACCAGCATGCTGACAACGACGAACGCGAGCGCCTTCACGGCGCGTCTGCCCCGAGAAACGACGCGACCGCGAGCCCCGAGCCGGTGGCCACGAGCACGCCGCCAGCGCCGTACAACACGTTGGACCACATCGCGCCCTCGCGGGCCTTTTGGTAGCCGGCGACGGCGTCGTCTTGAAACTCGAACGACTGCGCTTGATCGCGCTGCGTCACGGCGGCGATGCCGACCATGGCGCCGCCGCCGACGGCGAGCACGCCGAGGGCAGCGACGGCGCCGCCCGACAGCAAGGCCCAGCGGGGCCGCACCGGCAGCGCCTCGTCGACGGGGGTCATGCCCTTTGACACGCGGGCGTTGCGCCGCGCCTCATCGACGAGATGCATGATGGTGGGCGAAAGATTGTCGGGGACGACGACCGCGACTTCGAGGTCGACGGCGTCGCCGAAGCGCGCTTTGGCGCCCGTGAAGTCGCCGTTCTCGGCGGCGATCACGCCGAGCCACACGAGCGCCACCGCACGATCGGGACCGGTGGGCGCGTAGGCAGCGGCGCGCACAAAGGCGGCTTCAGCTCTGGCGAGGTCGAAGGCTTCGAAGGCGGCCTTGCCCTCTTCCAACGCCTGCTGCTGCGGCCCCGACGCAGAGTTCGGTGCGCCGGCGAGCGTTGCGATGAGGAGGAGGGTGAGCGCGTTCATGGTGCCAAAGCAGTGTATCGACGGCGCACGGCTGGGCGGTGTCCGCCCTGTGGCGGATCCTTGTGGCTCATTCGCCCGATGGGTCGACCGGCAACGCCGCCGGCGGGGTGGTCGCAGGTACGACAACCGGCGGAGGATCAACGGCGGCCTGCACCAGCGCGAGCCGGTGGCGCAGGTCGCGGTCGTACAGCAGAAACGCGCTCATCTTTTCGGCCTCGGCGATGTTGGCGAAGTCGGTGGCGATCACCGCGCCGACGGTGCCGGCGGTCACAAGCCCCAACCCCACGAGACTCAGCACGACGCCAACCGAGACGATGTCGACGTCGTTGGCGCTGGCGCCAGCGCTGACC
>JANNAY010000039.1:0-5536 GCA_031384945.1 Deltaproteobacteria bacterium | reverse complement strand
GTCGCCACACCTGGTCGCCATGCGACCGGTACAGCGACGTGATCACAGCCGGGGTGAGCAGGACATCAGCCACCGATGGTCAGTCCTTCGACGACGTCGGTGTCGACGAGCTTGACCGGCACCAGCGTGTCGTTCGGCACCAGCGCCGAGCCCTCGCAGATGAACGTCTCGCCTTCTTCGTTGCTGCATTCGCTGGTGACGACGCCGACGATGTTGAAGCCGACGACGGCGGAGTTGCCTTCGACGTCGACCAGGCCAAAGGCGACGACGCTCTCTTCGTCGGGGAGGAAGTAAACCACGGCGTTGGCGAGGCCGACGACGCCAGCATCGATGTCAACGCCGTCGGCCAGCTGCTGCAGCACCGTGTCTTTCTGCGCCGGCGTCATGAAGAGCACGACGCCGAGGGCGAACTGGCCGCCGTTGAACGGCGAGAAGACGCTGTCGGGCGGCGGCTGCAGCACCTCGAGCGTGAAGTCGGCCGGAAACGTCGCCTCGACCGGCGTCTCGTCGGCGACGACGCTGACACCTTCGTCGGAGGGCAACCACAGCAGATACGCGCGCGTGTCGTCGTCGGCGACCGTCAGCGCTTGCGGGTTCTCGACGGTGCCATGCAAGCGCAGCTGGCTCTCGCCGCGGTAGTCGGCGTCGGCGAGGTCGCCGCAGGCGATGAGCGCCAGCGGCAGAGACACGAGGGCAGAGAGACGGAAGAACGTCGACATGGGCGGGCTCGCTTTCGTTTCGGGTTGGGGGCAGGCAAACGCAACCGGTTTGACGCCGGCGCAGGGACGCAGTGACGCAGTGACGCAGGGAGTCGCGGTCAGTGCAGTGACAAACAGTCGCGCTCGTCGCCGTTGTCGCAGCAGACGCTGTCGGGGCCGACAGAGACAAGGCCGTTCGCGGTGGTGACGCAGCCGTCGGCGCAGGCGTTGGCCTCGACGAAGACGTCGTCACCGCCGCACTCGAGCATCTTGCTGCCGTCGACCGAGCAGCTGGCGCGGTAGCCGTCGCAGGGGTCGCCGACGTCGGCGTCTTTGTAGGCGCTGTCGCCGCAGGCGACGGTGACGACGACGAGGGCGCACGAGAGAGACAACGCGAGGCGGTACAGCATGGGGGCGGCTCCTTCAGGTTCTGTGGGTGAGGAGCGCGAGGCCGGAGGGCCCGAACAAAGTCGGTGACATGGCGCACAGCCGCTTTCTCCGTCGAGAACGCCTTGCTAGAGCCAGCGGCGATGAAGTCGATTCACCTGATTGGCGTCGCCGGCACCGGCATGGGCGCGTTCGCCGGACTCTTGAAGGCCGCTGGCTACGACGTGCGCGGCAGCGACGAGAACGTCTACCCGCCGATGAGCTTCAAGCTCAAAGACTGGGGCATCCCGACGATGACGCCGTACGGCGCCGCGAACCTCGACCCCGCGCCGGATTTGGTGGTCGTCGGCAACGTCGTCAAAAAAGACAACGCCGAAGCCGTCGCCATGCGCGACAAACACCTGCCGCACCAGAGCTTTCCGCAGACGCTGGGCGACTTGTTCTTGAGCAAGCGCCACAGCGTCGTGGTCGCCGGCACCCACGGCAAAACGACGACGACGTCGCTCATCGCCTGGGTGTTGCTGCAAGCCGGTCGCGATCCCGGTTACCTCGTCGGCGGCGTGCCCATCGGATTGGAAGAGAGCTTTCGCCTCGGCGCGCCCGGGCCGCAATCGCCGTTCGTCGTCGAGGGCGACGAATACGACACCGCCTACTTCGACAAGGGCCCGAAGTTTCTGCACTACGCGCCGAAGAGCCTGCTGTGCACGTCGCTCGAGTACGACCACGCCGACATCTACCCCAGCGTCTCTGCCATCGAGGCCCGCTTCGCCGAGCTGATGTCGCTGGTGCCGGCGGCCAAAGACGGCGGACACATCGTCTTGTGCGCCGAAGAAGCGCACCTGAAAAAGGCGCGCAACGAAGCCAACGTCAAGGCGCGCATCACGACGTACTCGTCGTCGTCGGCCGACGGCGCCAACGTCTTTGCCCAACGCATCGTCGAAAACGAAGACGGCATTGCCTGCGAAGTCGTCGTCGATGACGTCGTCAAAGGCGCGCTCAAGCTGCCGCTGTCGGGGCGCCACAATCTGCTCAACGCGCTCGGCTGCTGGGCCATCTGTGACGGCCTCGGCCTCACCCACGACGAGATCGCCGGGGGCCTCGCGACCTTTCCCGGCGTCAAGCGCCGGATGGAAGTGAAGGGCGAGCAAGACGGCGTCGTCGTCGTCGACGACTTCGCCCACCACCCGACGGCTGTGCGCACCACGCTCGATGGCGCGAAGAAGAAGTACGCGGGCCGTCCGCTGTGGGCGATCTTCGAGCCGCGGTCGGCCACCAGCTGTCGCAAGATCTTTCAAGACGACTATGCGCGCGCGTTCGGCGCCGCCGACAAGGTCTTGTTGGCGCCGCCGGGGCGCCTGCTCGATCCCGAGATCGCCCTCGACGTGCCGAAGCTCGCGCAAGACCTGCGCGATCAAGGCAAAGACGCCGCGGCTTACGCCAGCGTCGAAGAGATCATCCTGGTGGCCAAGGCCAGCGCCACCCGCGGCCACGGCGGCGCGGTGTTGTTGTGCATGAGCAACGGCGCCTTCGGCGGCATCCACGAGAAGCTGCTCTCGGCGTTGGAAAAGTCGTGACCGACGCTCTTCGCCTCTCGCGTCGCGCGCTGTTGTCGTCGTCGTCGCTGTTGGCCGCGGGCGTGCCGCTCTTGGTGGTGGCGGGCTGCGCGACCGACGGGCCGGGCGAAGACGGACCGCAGGGCGCCGTCGCCGACACCGACATCGCCAAGCCGACGCAGCACCCGCTGTCGGGGCTGAGCGACTTCAACGGCAATGCCTACAAGGGCTACCCGAAGATCCTCGACCGTCCGGCGACGCTCATCGACTTCTGGGCTTCGTGGTGCGTGCCGTGTCGCCAGAGCTTTCGTCACCTCGACCAGCTCTACCGCACGTATCTCGGCCGCGGCCTCGACATGGTCGGCGTCTCCGTCGACGACGACCCCGTCGCTGCCCGCCGCTTCTTTTCGCAGTTTCGCCCGCGCTTTTCGGTCGCCTGGGACAGCAACGCCGTCGTGCGCGAGCGCTTCGGCGTGGTGTCGCTGCCGACGACGGTGCTGCTCGACGGCGAGGGATCGCTCATCTTGCGCAACGTCGGCTTCGAGCTGCCCGACCACCAGTATCTCGAAGAACAGGTGCGCCGGCTGATCGAAGCGAGCGAGAGCCGACAAGAAGAGCAGGGCGCCTGACCGATGGGCATCATCCGCGTTCTGGAGAGCGGCGTCGCCGACCAGATCGCGGCCGGTGAGGTCGTCGAGCGCCCGGCCAGCGTCGTCAAAGAGCTGGTCGAGAACGCCGTCGACGCTGGCGCCAGCTACGTCAGCGTCGACGTCAGAGGCGGCGGCCTCGACGCCATCATCGTCGCCGACGACGGCGGCGGCATGGACGAAGACGACGCCGTCTTGTGCTTCTCGCGCCACGCCACCTCGAAGCTGAAGCTCGCCGAAGACCTGCGCACCATCGGCACGTTTGGCTTTCGCGGCGAGGCTTTGGCTGCCATTTCGTCGGTCGCCAAAGTGAGATTGGTGACGAAACGACAAGGCCCCGATTTGCAAGCGCAGCGCGCCTTCTCGGTCGACGTCGACGGTGGCCGCATCGTCGCTGTCGGCGAAGCCGCTGGCGTCAAAGGCACCCGCGTCGAGGTCCGAGACCTGTTCTTCAATGTGCCCGCGCGCAAGAAATTCTTGAAGACGCTGCGCACCGAAGCTGGACACATCGAAGACGCGCTCTTGTCGACGGCGCTGGCGCGTCCTGAGCTCGGGCTCAAGCTCACCATCGACGGCAAGCCCGCCCTCGACCTTGCCCCCGTCGTCGTCGCCGCCGACGCTCTCGCCGCCTCGGGCGGCACCCTCACCGTCAGCGATGACGTCGGCAGCGCCGCCCGCCTCGACCGCGTCGTGCGTTGCCTCGGCAAACACGTGCGCCCCTTGCTCTATCCGGTGCGCGGACACACCGAGCTGATGCTCTTGCGCGGCCACATCGTGGCGCCCCTCGAGACCCGCCGCGACCTCGCCGGCATCCACCTCTCGATCAACGGGCGCCCCGTCTCTGATCGCGCGCTCGTGCAGGCCGTGCGCGCCGCCTTTCGCACCCTGCTCGAGGTCGGACGCAACCCCATCGTCGCTCTCGACCTCGCCCTCGACCCCGACTTCGTCGACGTCAACGTGCACCCGAGAAAGGCCGAGGTGCGCTTCGCCGACCCCCGCCGTGTCTCGGGACATTTGATCTCGCTGCTGTCTGACTTCTTGATGACCACGCCGTGGCTGAACCATACGACGCCGACGTCGACGTTCAAGCTGCCGTCATCATCGTTCTCGTCGCCGCTGCAGGCGGGGGGCGGGGACGCCCCAGAGATGGGTGGCGCGAGTGCAGTCGGTGCCGTCGACGTCGTCGGCGCGGGCGCTGTCGACGGCGGCGTCGCCGACTTCCACAGGCTGCGGGTGCAAGCCGCCCTCGCGCGCTTCGGTTCGCAAAACAAAGAAGTGAGGCCGACGGCAGCGCAGACAGCCACTTCGTCGATCGCGCAATTGAACGACATGAGGCCGGCGCTGCCTGAGCGCGGCTTCCAGTTGTCGTCGTCACCGGGTCGCGGTGGGGCGACGAGCTTCGCGGCGCTGCGCGTGGTGGGCCAGGTCGGCGCCACCTACCTCGTGCTCGAAGGACCCCGCGGCATGGTGGTCATCGATCAGCACGCCGCCCACGAGCGCGTCGTCTTCGAGCGCCTCAAGGCCGCGCGCAAAGCAGGAACAGCGCCGTCGCAGCCGTTGCTGTTGCCGTTGACGATCGAGCTGTCGCCGACCGAGCGCTCCGCTGTCGACGACGATGGCGTCAAAGCCGAGCTCGCCGCCCACGGCATCGACATCGACGGCTTCCACGGCGGCACGGCGCTGGTGCGGGCGCTGCCGCCGGGGCTCGACGGACGCAAGGCCGCCTCCATCGTCAGAGACGCGCTGTCAGAGCTGGCGACGGCGGGCCGCACCGGCGCCCTCGACGACCGCGTCGACGCCGTCTGCGCCCGCCTCGCCTGCCACGCCGCCATCCGCGCCGGCGACATCATGGCGCCGGTGCAGGTGCGCGCCCTGCTCGAAGACCTCGACGGCATCGACCTCGGCGCCCACTGCCCCCACGGCCGCCCCGTCGTCCGCAGCGTCGACTACGCCGAGCTGGCGACCTGGTTCGACCGCGATTGAGCCCCTCGTCGCGCAGCAGACCGCGGCTGTCGGAGAGCTGTCGGAAACAGGTCCCAACTCGCGGAGAAAACCCCCAGCCCCGAATTTCGGGGAGGGGACATCGTGCCGCGCTGCGCGCCGGCGCCTCTTTTTTTGCTGCTTGAAATGCCCACGATGGCGCCATGGGCCGTGTGGAGGCTCGAGGTCCTGCTTGCCAGGTGATGCCTTCGACAATGCAAGAAACCGCCGAGGAAGCCCGCTTCAAACAGGAGCCTGCGCGCAGCGCGGC
>JANNAY010000033.1:0-2699 GCA_031384945.1 Deltaproteobacteria bacterium | reverse complement strand
GCCGATGGACATCGTCATCGTGCCCTTCGGCCTCGTGCTCATCGAGCCCGACCTCGGCACCGCCAGCATCGTGCTTGCCGTCGCCGCGTCACAAATCTTGTTCGCCGGCATGCGCCCGCGCGACCTCGTGCTCGCCGGCGTCGCCGGCGTCGGCATCGCCGTGTTCGCGTGGAACAACGTGCTGCACGACTACCAAAAGAAGCGCGTCGAGACGTTCATGAACCCCGAGGCCGACATCCAGGGCAGCGGCTACCACGCAGCGCAATCGATCATCGCCGTCGGCAGCGGACGCCTCACCGGCAAGGGATGGCAAGAAGGCACGCAGACCCAGCTCTCGTTTCTTCCTGAGAACCACACCGACTTCGCGTTCTCTGTGCTCGGCGAAGAGTGGGGCCTCGTCGGCGGCGTCGTTCTCGTCTGCTTGTTCTTCGCGTTGACGGCGCTGATGTTGCGGTGCGCGGCGCGCGCGACCGACAGGTTCAGCGCGTTGCTCGCGGTGGGTGCTGCAGCGATGTTGTTTTGGCACGCGTTCATCAACATCGGCATGGTCATCGGCGTCTTGCCCGTCGTCGGCGTGACGTTGCCCCTCGTCAGCTACGGCGGCTCGTCGATGATCACCAAGGTCATCGCCATCGGCTTCGCCGTGAACGCCTCCGTCCAGTCGCGAAGGAATTGATGGCGACCAAAAAGCGCTCACGTCCCGCCGACGACAAAGACATCAAAGACGCCGTCCTCGTCGACGACGTCGCCAACGCTGTCGTCGTTGGCGTCGACCGCGGCGTCACCGTCGACGCTGCCGCCGACGTCTCGTGCAAGGCGCTCGTGCCCGGCCGCGAAAAAGCGCTCTACGGCACGCGCGCGTTCTTTCGCCGCGCCGCCGAAGAGCTGGTGACGTCGACAAAGACCAACCGCGAGCTGGCCGGCGTCTGCTTCGTCAAAGAGAAGCACCACCGCGTCGTGCTCGTCGGCCTCAAGCGCGAGGTCGCCGGCGCCCCCGGCCGCGTGCCCATCGACGCCACCTGGGGATCGGTGCTCTGGCACACCCACCCGGGCTTGAAGGGCTCGCTCGCGGCGTTTTCGCTCGAAGACCTCGACGTCGCCAGGCAGTCGGGCAAGCCACTGCTCGTCATCGGCTTCGTCGGCTTCTCGCTCGACGTCTTGTCGACGTTGGCTGTGCCCTTCGGCTTGAAAGCGTTCATCGCCTCGGCGGGCATCAAGGGGCTGCTGGCCCTCGAGAAGTCGGGAAAGATCCCAACGAAGTTGCTCGAGCTCGGCGTCGGCGCGCGCGTGGTGTGGCCGTCGGGCAACATCCAGCCGGTGCTGCGCGCGAACCCTGCGCCATGGCAGGCCGCCGTCGACGACATGTCGTTCGCGCTCGATCAGGGCGTGGGCGCCGTCGAGCGCACCGGACAGCGCGCGCTGCGCGAGGTCATCAACCTCTTCGTCGATCGCAAAAAATAGCCGCGGCTACTTCACGCGGCCGTCGACGTCTTTGGCGACGCTGACGGGGTCAAGGGCGGCAGCCTTGCCTTTGCGAAACTCGTCGGGCAGCCGCTTCGTCGTCGAGAAGAGCTCGCGCAGGCGACGTCCACCCTGCCCGACGATGAGCCCGACCAACACCGCGATCAGAATCCACTTCATCGCGAGTCCATCAAGCGCCGCGCGACGGCTTTGACTTCTTTGGCGACGCCGCTTGCATGAACCACGTCGTGCAGGTCGAGCGGTGTCATAGTAGACACCAGCCGCTGCGCGAGTTTCACAGGACAGTCAGGATTCAACACCAGCGCGCGTCTGACGGCGGCGTTGTTGCCGAATCGAGAGCGGGCGACGGCGTCGAGCACGCCACCGGGCACCGGGCGCCGCGCCGCGACACGTACAGCATGGTCTTCAGTAACATGGGGATTCACCATCGCATTGGTGATCACCTGCGGGTCGGGGTCGTCGAGGATCTTGGCGAGGGTGATGCCGGTGGCTGTGCGGGCCAACGACTTGCGACGCCCGAGGGTCTCGCCTTCGGCGGCGAGGCTGCCCTTCTTCACTTTGACGTCGCCGGCGCCGGGCATGTCGTTGGCGGCGGGTTTTTCGACGAGGGCGACGACGGCATCTTCGCCGAGGGCGAGGGCCGTGGCTGACAACGCCGCCCAGGTGTCTTTGCGCACGCGCTCGGCCTCGATCAGCCGCGTGAAGACCTCGACGACGAGGCGGGCGTTGACGTCGCCGCGCACGCTCTCGCGCTGGGCGCAGGCCAACATCTTCACCAGCGGCGCGATGGGCGCGTCGTCGAGACGGCTCTCGAGGTAGGCGAGGCGCATCTCGCCAGCGGGGATGTTGCCGAGCTGCTTGCCCACGCGCGCCACGACGAGCGGTGCCGCCTGGGTCTCGAGCTCGTTCTTGAAGTCTTGCGCGTTCATGTGTTCGTGCTCAGCCGGCTCAGTCGACGGCGACGGCGCTGACGACGACAGCGGCGCCGTCGGCGGGGGCTTTGCTGACGACGACGAAGGGGGCGAGATCGCCAGGCGACACCGTCGGCGACTTCGGCTTCTGCTGCGACAGCGCGGCGACGCCGTCGACCGAGGTGAGGTTGGCGAGGGCGAGGGCGTCGAGCTCGCTCCACGCCCAGCCGGTGGCGGCGACGGGGGCTGCGCCGGCGTGGTGGGGGGGGGGGGCGGCGCGGGGCGGGTTGGGCGAGGGGGGTGTGG
>JANNAY010000005.1:0-2466 GCA_031384945.1 Deltaproteobacteria bacterium | reverse complement strand
TTGACGCTCTCGCCGTCGACAGAGCCCATCCAGTTGGTCTCGACGAGGTCACCCTGCTGAATCGTGTCGCGGCCTTCGACGGGGGCGACCTTGGCCTGGCCCTCGCGCAGGCGGACCAGCTCTTTCTCGACGTCGGCGTCGCCGACCGTGTAGGTCGTCTTCTTCAGCTTGAGGCCGGTCATGGCCTTGAGCTCGATGGTCGGCTTGATCTCGACCTTGGCCGAGTACGCGAAGTCCATGCCCGGCACGAGCTGGGCGGGGGCCTGAATCTCAGGGTTGGCGACGGGCAAGATCGAGTGGTTGCCGATGGCGACACGGAAGCTGTCGTTGACGACGCGCTCGAGCACTTTCTGCTCGGTGTCGGCCTTGTAGTACTGCTCAAGGACGTAGCGCGGGACCTTGCCCGGACGGAATCCCTTGATGCGCACCTGGCCGTTGAGCTGCTGGTAGGCCTTGTCGAGCTCTTTCGCGACCTGGTCGCCGGGGACGACGATCGACAGCTGGCGTTCGACGGAGGAAAGCTCTTTGACGTCGGAGCGGATCTGCAAAGCCACGGGGAGACCTCGAAGGGTGGGAGACGTGAGCCTCTTTCCCGACCCGGGGCGACACCGCAAGCCCTGTCGACGAGGTTGTGCAGGTTGTTGTGCGGTGTTGTCGAGGTCTTGCACGACGTGACCGCTGGCCCTGCGGCGGACGCCCGCGGCGGCTAGAGTCAGGGCTGTGCGTGACGCCCTCCTCGACGTGCTGCTGAAGCGACCGGAGCCCCGCGTCGGCTTCGTCGTCGGCGTCGTCGTCGCCACGGCCCTCCACGTCGCCGTCGTGCCCGGCGCCAGCGTCTTGCCGGTGAAAGCCCTCGGCGACAGAAACGGCGCCCCCATGGCCTTTTCGTTCGGCGCCACGCCGACGAGCCCGCCGCAGCGCCGCATCGAGATCGAGCTGCAGACGCCGCAGGCGGCGAAGCCTGCATCGAAGCCGGTGGAAGAAGAGACCCAGCCCTCGGGGCAGGTCGTGACCCTGCCCCCGACGTTCCAGGCGGCGCCGCTGGCCGCCGACTACGTGAGCGAGACCAACCACCAGACCGAGCGCGAGACCCGCGCGCGCATCACGGGCGTCTCTGAGAACCACACGACGCGAGCGCAGACGGGCTCGAACCGCCAGGAAGCCAAAGACGGGGGCGACGCCTCACGCGCCGTCGCCAACGACGCCAGCAACGGCGGACCCACAGGCGACGGCTCGTCGACCGCGGGCACGGCGCAGGCCTGGGACTCGCGCGATCCCGGCGGCGCCCGCGAGCAGATGGCGATGGAGATTCCGCGCATCAAAGAGACCAAATCGCTCAACCTCGAGCGCACCGATCGCGGCGAGATCAAAGACGTCGACGACCGCAAAGGCGTCGCCGGCAACTCCGACCACCTGCGCGTGGCGATGGGCCAGATGAAGCCGGTCGAAGGCCCTACAGGCGTTGGCGCTGGCGCTGGCGTCGGCAACAAAGGCGGCGGCGGCGACGACGGCCTGCCCGGCCACATCGCAGTCCCGACGCTGCAACAGGTCGAGCGCCTGGCCGGGCTGCCCGCCAGCGATCATTTGCTCGTCGAAGAAGACGACATGACGGCGCTGAACGCCTTTGAATGGAAGCACGCGACCTACTTCAACCGCGTGCAAGACGCCGTCGCCCGCGTGTGGTCGCCCAACGTCGCCAGCGCGCTGCGCACCGCCGACCCCGACGGCAAGCTCTACGGCTCGTCTGACCGCCTGACGCGCCTCGAGGTCACCATCGACACCAGCGGCAACGTCGTCGACATCGTCGTCAAAGAGCCCAGCGGCGCTGGCGCCCTCGACGACGAAGCCCTGCGATCGTTCAAGGTGGCTGGTCCGTTTCCGAACCCGCCGCAGGCCTTGTTCAAGGGCAGCGACCGCTACTCGTTCAGCTTCGGCTTCGCCGTCAACTACAACCGCGCCAGCGTCGATCTGAACTGGCGCCCGTATTGACGATCACGTCGACGTGAACGCCGTCCACGCCGCCTTTGTCGCTGCGGCTTCGACGGCGGCGAACGCCGCCATCGCCTCTTTGAAGTCTTTCTTCTTGCCCATCGAGACGAGGATCTTCTCGGCCACGTCGTCGCGCTTCGTCTTGTCGGAACCGACGTGGGCACCGGCGAGCACGGCGCCGGCAGCGGCAGCGACGTCGACGAGCTGCTTCTTGCCCATGTGAAACAGGTCGAGCGGCATGCGCTGCGCGCTCTTCTCGCGCACCACGAACGTCGTCGAACCCACGCCCTCGCCGACGGTCGTCGTCGTCGAGAAACGGTCCGCGCCGCGGGTCTGCGCGGCGGCGGCTTTGACGACGCGCGCCGCCTCTTTCGCCGAAGACGACGACATCGACGACGACATCGACGACGACATCGACGACGCCCGCGACGACGTCGGCGACTGCGACGACAGCGCCGACGCCGACGCCGTCTTCAG
>JANNAY010001664.1:0-3695 GCA_031384945.1 Deltaproteobacteria bacterium | reverse complement strand
GGCGGCGCAGGTTCTCGATCGCCGTGGGCGGTGGCGTGTTGTCGATCTGCAGCCGCGTCGCCGTCTGCGACTTCGTCAGCTCGAGCAGGGTGAAGTGCGGTGAGAGGTGCATCACTTCCGCCCGCCGCCCGTGTCCCGCCGCTCGCTCAGCACCTGGTCGAGCTTCAGCTCGAGCCGATCAACCTTCAGCTCGAGGCGGGCGAGGTCTTTCGTCGTCGCCAAGGTCGACGTCGTCGACTCCTGGGCCTTTAGCCGCACGTCGATCGCCTCGACCCGCAGGGCGAGGTTGCCGGCGAAGAGCAGCGCAGCGACGACGAGGGCGCCGAGCACGGTGAGAAAGAGCGTGGAGGCAGGGCGGCCGGGGTCGGGGGTGCTGCTCATGCCGCAGCCTCCCGGCTGCAGAAGCTGGTCAGGCGTGCGGGCCTGTGGAGATGACCAGGTAGGTCGCCGCGTCGATGAGGATGAGGCTGTTCGCGTTGCCGTTGTGGTTCGGCGCGACCTTCATGACGTCGCCGGCGGTGAGGTAGACCATGCACGCGCCGACGGTCGCGCTGCAGCGGTTCGGGGCTGCGCCTGCGTTGCAGGTGGCCACGGCGCCGCTGCGGACCACGGTGCCGTTGACGTCGACGCCGAGCTGCATCGTCGCGCCCGGCTTTGCGTTGCTATCGAAGCGGACGCCTGCGTCGATCCAAACGGGTCCCGTCTTTGTCTGCGTCCACAGGCCGGTCGCCGAATTGTAGTTGCCGAAAGGGTCGCCGTTTTTGCCGTTGAAGACGACGACGCCCGGTGTGGTCGTCAGGTCTTGGTTCGTGCCCGTGCGGACCGCGTTTACGTAGGGCGCCTTCGGAAGAAAGCGCGGCGTCAGCGACGACTGCGGCGACGGCGCGGAGACGTTGGCCATCTCGTCGCGATGCAGGATCTTCACGTACTGCGCCGACTTCGGATCGAGCTCGACAACGGCGGAGCTCATGCCGCGCACGACGCTCAGGCAAGTCGCCGCGGACGGGGTGAAGCCGGGCGTCGTCGAGACGTGAATCTCAGTCTCGAGGTACTTCTTGTTCCCGTAGTTGGCCGGGTAGGTCCACCCGACGAGAACGCCGCCGGCGATGGCCGACAGAGCGGGCGACGACGGCGTCGACAGCGGCGAGAGGCCCTTCGACCCCTTGATGTAGATGACGTCGAACCACCAGCGACGCCGACCGCTCGGCTTCGCGGCTCGGCCCGTCAGCACCGTCACGCGCTCGTTGCGGCGGCGCGTGTGGCGGACGCCGACGACGGCGACGTCGAGGTTCAGGCCGGCGCTGACGCGGAGGTCGTCGCCGGCGATGCGGACGATGTCGCCGAGGCCGATGTCCCGGCGGGGGAGCACCTCGATCTCGATGTCGGCGTAGGGCGACGAGAGGTCGCCAAGGATGTTGTTTGCCAGCAGGGTCGCCTGCGTCAGATCGCTGATCTGCGAGGCCGAGGCGAGACCGACGCGGCAGTACCGGCGCCCCCACTGGGTGACCGACGCGCTGTTTTCGACGCGCACCGTCTTGCGCAGGTTGACGCCGACGTTGTCCTGGTTGCCGCCGGCGACCACGACGTTGCCGTATTCGACCTCGACGTCGTTGCGGATGGTGTCGTCGTTGATTTCGAGCTTTCGCCACTTCCGAATCGAGGCCTTCGACAGCGCCCGATCCGTCGTCGACGACCACGTCTTTGAGCGGCCTGGGTCGAGCAGTGCCAGGCGGAATTCCTGGCGCGCCTCGTCGAAGGCGAAGCGCAGGAACCACCCGATGGTTGGGCCGACGAGGTCGGTGAGCGCCTGAAAGACGCTCTTCGTCGAGGTGACGGGGAAACCGCCGGAGCTGTTATCGACGACGAAGAGCGGTGACGTGGGCGTCCAGAGTGTGACGTCGACGCCGCCGAGGTAGCCCTCAATGGTGCCGCCGATCGACGTCGGGCGGTGGTCGCTGAGGATGCTCGCGATGACCGTCTCGATCGACGTTGGCGTCAGCGCGTAGCGGAAGTCGACGTCGGCGCCGACTGGTGAGCGGTCAGGCTGGCACCAGGCGATCTGCAGCGCGCGCTCGAGGCCGCTGAGGGTCAGCGTCAGCGACTCGTCGGTGGAGTCGACGACGCGCGCGAACCCGTCGAACACGAGCTGCCAATGCACGTCGGCGACGACGGCGCGCGAGCCTCCGCGCGGCACGTAGGCCTCCTCGATCTTCACGCGCCTCGAGATGTCGAGCAGCTGGCCCGCCGGGTCGGCGAGGTTGATGCGCGACGCGAGCATGAACGGCGCGAGCGAGAGGAAGCCCGAGCGGCGGCGCAGCATCAGCTTCCCGTTGGCGCCGTCGCTGTCGATGTCGGCGCCGTCTTCGAAGCCGTCGATGAAGTTGACGTCGTAAAGGTCGGACTGGTCACGCCAGACGCCGGACGTGTCGCGGACGAGCGCGCGCGTGTGGACGGCGTATTCACCGGAGTCGATGAGACGCTGCATGTCCCAGTCGCGAACGCCGCGACTGTAGCTCTCGCGGATGCCTTCGTCGGAGAGCGCGACGGCGTCGACGCGGACTTCGTAGATGGTGCCGTCGAAGGCCTCGCCACCGCCAGCGGTGGCCCCTGTGACCCAGGCGCCGGATCCGCCGCCATCGGGCAGGTCTTCGTTGGCCCATGTCTGAAAGAGCAGACCATCTTTGAAGAGGTCCACGTCGCACTTGTTTGCGGTGCCCGAGACAGGCGGACGTCGTCGCACAGTGAGCATGTGCAGTTGGCCGACGACCAAGCCGAGGCCCGTCGTCGTCTGCGTCTTGTTGACGCCGAGGCCGCGCTCCCAGATCCACCGCATCTCGCCCGACGTCGTCGTCGACATCTGCATCAGCGCGTTCGTCACCTGCGTCTCGCCGGCAGCGAGGTGGCCGATCAATGTGCCGAGGCCAGCGAAGGCGTTGGGCCTGAACCAGACTGTGCATGTGACGCGGTCGCCGAGCAGCGCCGTCTTTTGACCCGCCGAGGACGCCCCCGACGCCGACGACGTCGCGGCGAAGGCCCGGCCCTTGTTGTTGGTGGCACCGTAGAAGGGCCCGGCGACGATGTCGGCGGACGACGTGCCCGTCAGGTTGCTCGCGCCGGTGGCGTCGACGATGGCGGTGCCGCTCGTCTCCTCCATTTTCCAGTGCGCGATGACGTCGGCGGCCGCGAGGGTCCGCATCTTCGACTTCGCCTTCGGCAACTCAAGCGTCATGCCGCCAGCGTCGACGTCGCCAAAGCTGGCGACTCAGGCGAGCGTGAGAACGCCGTCTCGCAGCCAGCCGTGCCACGAGATTTCTGGGTCGCGCGGGTTCATGAAGATGCTCGGGCTGACAGTGAGGTTCGGCACCTCGCCCGAGACCTCCCATCCGTTGTGCGGAGGCTGCGAAACGCGGCTGTCGACGGTGAAGGTCAGCGGCCAGTCCATGACGCGGTCGCCGCCCTTGGGGATGACCGTTAGGCAGATCGTCAACGGCGGCCGGCCGCGCTGCTCGCGTGTGGTCGCGAGATAGGGCGAGCCGTCGTCCCGCTTCATCTCGTCGAGCTGCGGCTCAAACCAGCAGTCGCCGGGCTGGGTGTCTTCGAAACGGGGCGGCGCAGCGAGGAGGCGGTTTGTCCGTCGGTGACGACTGGCGCGGCGCTTGCTGTTCACCCTGGGATGATCGAGGACCGGCAGCGGC
>JANNAY010001628.1:0-2273 GCA_031384945.1 Deltaproteobacteria bacterium | reverse complement strand
GCGCGCTGGACGGTGAAGCACGCCACCCCTGCGACGGCGCAGTTTCAGATGGACTGCTCGGTGACGGCGACGGACTTCGACGCGACGTGCCCGCTCTTCAGCTCCGACCTCCGCACCTCCGCCGGTGGAGACGCGAGCCCGCAGTCCGCAGCGATCCTTGATCTCTCGGGTCGCTGCGGCATGCGCAAGTTCGAGGGTGTCGACGGCTGCGCCAGCATCTTCCTCACCAACGAGACGAACGAAGGCTGCGGCCAGAATGGCGGTGCGTGCTACATCGACAAGGCGCTGTGGGAGGCGCAGGGGTTCAACATTAGGGCGAACACCGGCAGCTCTCTCACGCAAACCTTTCGCGTTGGGGTCGTGAGCTCCGCTTGGACCAACCGCACCACCAACCGCAGCAACACGTTCACCAGGAACCTGCCGTGAGAATTCCTCTTCTTGTCTTCGCCGTCTCCGTCGTCGTCGGGTGCCCCGCGCCCGAGGCGGTGACCTCCGTCGACGGCCTCGAGGGCGGCAAGCTGACCTCTGGCATTGAAGCGCCTGAGGTCACGACCACCGCTGCGACCATCGAGACGCTGTCGTCGACGGCTGCGACGACGACGTCGCTGACGACGACGACCTTGGACGCGCAGACGTCGTCGCTTGGCGCGGCCGAGGCGACATCGATCGAGACGGCGACGTTGACGGTCACCGGGTCGGCCGACGTCGCCGACCTCGCCGCTGATGTCATGACGGCCGACAGCATCACGGCGGTGTCCGTCACCACCGACCAGCTCGTCGCCGGCTCGCTGCACCTTCGACCCACGGGAGGCCTCGACGACGGCTCCCTCATCGGCAACGTCGTGGGCGTCACGCCGGCATTGGGGTCCGGCTACGACGGCCTCGACCGCGACTGCTTCAACGCCTTCGCCGGCTCCCACCTCTGCGGCGAGGTCGACGTGCTTCACTTCCTGCGGTCAGCGAACTTCTCGACGCAGGTGCAGGCGCTGACCGCGGCCGCCCTCGACGGCGCGACCTTCGCCACCGTCACCCACGCCGTCGTCGGCTTCGACGGAGCAAACGCGCCCATCGTGGCCGACGACTGCGAGAGCTGGCAGGGCATCAAGAACGCCGGCGAACCGCCGGGCTTGCATGCCCGGCACGTGCTCGACATCGAGCCCGCGGGTGGGACGACATTTCTCGGCCGCGTCAGCACGTCGAACAGCTGCGCCGTCGACGACCTTCGCGTCCTCTGCTGCGGCGAGTAGCGCGTTGCCCTCATTTCGAGCCCTGAGCCACACCTTCATCGGCGTCGTCGCCCTCGTCGTCGGCGTCGCCAGCGGATCGGCGCGCGCTGACGAAGGCGAGTTCTCCGTCGCCCCGTATCTGCAGCCCGAGGTCGCTTGGGTTTCGCACCCACTGACGAAGCAGATGGTGCCGTTCGACGCTTCGAGCTCGCTGACGTTCCTGCCGCGGATTGGGGCCGCCGCTCGCTACGGCATCCACAACCAGCTCACGCTCGGTGTCGGCGTCGACGGCAGCGCCACCCTCGGCCTGGTCGCCAAGGGCGTCACCATCGAGAACACCGTCGGCGACGTCGCCACGGGCACGAGAGTCGACGTCATGCTGCCCGTCAGCCTCGCGTGGCGCCTCGAGACGGGGAGCGAGTTCTCTGGCGCCATCGAGCTCAGCGCCGGTCCGCAGCTGGTCGGATGGCTCGCGAACAAGGCGCTCAACCCCGACCTCTTGGGAGAGAACGGCCTGCCGACAGAGCTTCCTTTCGTCGTCGAAGACGCATGGTTGCCAGGCGCGTTCGGGCGTGTCGCCGTCCTCTTCAGCAGCCGCTTCTTCAACTGGTTTGTCGTCGACGGCGGCGTTGCTGCGACGGTCGGCTTTGCCGACACGGGTTCACTGCACGTCGGCTTGCTGCTGCGGCCGGCATTCATTGCACCGCTTCCCCCACTTTGAGCGAGAGCACGAAACGGGGCGACTGCCCCGATTCTCTTGGCGGTCGAGATCTTCAAGCGAAGAAGGGCAACCCCGCCGGCGTCGTCGCGTCCAGGACGACGTGTGACGCGTAGCCAGCGATCGCGCCTGCGACCGCGCCGGCAGCGAGGCGGCACAGGAACTCGAGAAAGGCCTGCCAAAGGGCGGCGAGAGTTGTTGAGGCTTGCTCGCGCAGAGCGCCATGGCGGTCTGCCTCGGCGCGCAATTTCTCCTGCCAATCATCGAGACTCTGCACGCATACAACGGCCGCTGTTCCGACGGGAACGACGCCGTGGGCGATGCTGCGC
>JANNAY010001624.1:0-1507 GCA_031384945.1 Deltaproteobacteria bacterium | reverse complement strand
GCAAGCTGCGCGCCGACGACGACCTCATCAAAGCCCTCGGCCGAGAAAAGGGCGTCGTCTCCGTCGTCGACGCCACCGCCGGCATCGGCCGAGACGCCGTCGCCCTTAAGAACGCCGGCTTCATCGTCACCGCGATCGAGCGGTCTCCTCTGGTGCAAGAACTTTGGAGAGATGCGCTGTCTCGCCATGCACCAAAGAACCTGACCTTCGTGGCCCAAGACGCAGTCGCCTGGCTCGACGCCGTCGCCGGCAGCGCCGCCGCCCCCGATGCCGTCTTCGTCGACCCGATGTATCCCCATGATCTGGACCGCAAGGCGCTGCAGCAACGAGAAATGCGCCTCTTGCGGGCCGCCGCCGGCGACGACCTCGACGTCGAGCTGCTGTTCGCTGCCGCGTTGAAGGCGGCGCGCCGGCGCGTTGTGGTGAAGCGTCCGAAGAGGGCGCCACCGCTGGCCGCTGGCATCACGCAGTCGTGGGTCGGTGCCTCCACACGCCTGGATCTCTACGCGCGCTGAACAAATGTCTTGAACCGTACGTGCGGAAACCGCTAAGGAACGTGCGGGGTTTGCACATGCACAGATTTATTCCGCTGATCTCTGCGGCGCTCGTCGCCGCCTGTCCCTCTCCGCGTCCCGCCGAGGGCGAGGGCGACCCCGGCGAAGGAGAGGGCGAAGTTGGAGAAGGCGAAGGCGACGTCGCCGAAGGAGAGGGCGACGTCGGCGAAGGAGAGGGCGACGTTGGAGAAGAAGGTGAAGGCGACGCCGGAGAAGGCGAAGGCGAAGGTGACGCCGGATGCCACGACGGCGGCGACGGGGTCTGCGTAGCGCCAGGAACGTGCTCAGAGGGCTTCGCGCTGCAGACCGATGGCACCTGCAACGCTTGGCACACATCCGCGTTCGAACCACCGTCATCAGCGGGCGCGTTGTCGATCGCTGTCGTCGGTGACTGCGTGCTCGCCATCGGCGACGACGATCGCCTCCTGAGGCGGAGCCAACTCGTCGGGCAGGACATTGAATTCCTTGGATACGTCCAAGACCGCTTTTTCAGCGGCCCGATCATCGATCTGGGAGACGGTGATGTCTTAGTATTCAATGAGGGTCCAGTTACCGTCGATGGCATCGAAAACAATGTCACAAGATACACCGTATCGCGACGATGTGATATCATCAGTCCGCGCCCGCTGACCGCATCAACGACGAGCCGCGAAACTGGTTTCGGCACGCGCCTGGCCGACGGCAGTGTTCTCATCGGCGGAGGATTCGTCGCTCAGGAAACGACGTCGTCTCTTGAGCGGGCGTCTTTCAGTACTGACACTGGCGATCTCGTATGGACGAACGTTGGCGCGATGCCAGGCCCCAAGTTTTCGGGCGCCATCGCAGTGACAGATGAAACGCGCGTCTGGATCGTTGGCGGACGTTCGGACCGTGGAATCTTCGAAGCACGACAATCCAATCTGGAAGAGTGGACGACTCTGGAGAACCTCGAAGGCCAAACGCAATGCGCCGCA
>JANNAY010001600.1:0-1999 GCA_031384945.1 Deltaproteobacteria bacterium | reverse complement strand
AGAAACGCCTCCATCTTCTTGAACTTGGCGTCGCTGGCGATGGCGGCGGCGGCGCGGCGCGGCAGCAGCTTCTCGTCGTTGTCTTCGCCGTCCTTCTGCTCCATCGACTTTTGCAAGAGCGGGTACCACTCGTCGAACTCGAGGTTGCTCTCGGCGAGCTTGGTCATGCGCTCAGACATCGGCTCGTACTGCGACTTCGTCTCGTCGAGGATCGTGTTCACGCGATCCCACTGGCAGTTGTAGTAGTAGATGATGGCCTGAAGAACCTTGGCTTCAGGATAGAACTGGTCGCGAAAGTACGGCGCCGACAACGAGTGCAGGGCACCGAGGGCGCGGCCGTATTCGTTGTTGACCGTGTGGGCCCAGGCGCGCTCGAACAAGGCCTCTGACCAGGCCGACGAGAAGCGCGGCACCTTCTGAAACTCGAGCTTCGAGAGCTGCAGGCCCTCGGTGCGCTTCGCGTCGCCGTCTTCAAGCTCGTAAGCCTGCTCGTAGTAGAGGCGGGCGAGGCCCAACGACGCGAGATCACGCAGCTCGATGAGCTTCGGGTTCGCCGTGTCTTTCGGGATCGCGTTGCGCGCATTCTCGAAGTGCTCGGCGGCCTCTTTGAACTTCGGCGGCGGGCGGTCTGGCTGGCCGACGCCGAGGCGCAGCAGGCCGAGCATGTATTGCGCGCTGGCGTAAGAAGGATTGCCTTCTTTCACAGCCTTGAACATCTTGCGCGCTTCTTTGAAGTTCTGACGATTGTAGACGTAGCGCCCGAGGTGAAAATACACCCGCTGCAGCACTTCGGGGTTCATCTTCTCAATCGTGTTGATGTTCGGGCCGTTGTAGACCTTGTCGAGGGTCTTCGGCATGTTGAGGTCGTCGTCGAGGGCTTCGCCGACGTTGACGAGGCCTTCGATGGCTTTTTCGAAGTGCGGGTGCTCGTTGCCGGCCTCAGCAATGTCGCTCCAATACTTCAGGGCGGCGAGGTTGAGGCCGAGCTTCTCGAAGCTGCGGGCCAGGCCGTATTGGGCTTCGACGACTTCGCCGGCGTCTTCGCTGAGGCGCAGCACCGAGTAGAAGCCGGCGGCGGCGGTCTCGTAGTCACCGCCCTTGAACGAGTCGATGGCCTTGTCGAGGTTCTGCGCCGACGCGGGGCCCGCGCCAAAAGTCAGCGCGGCGACGACGACGATGGAGAGGCTGAGGATCAGGTTCTTCATGGTCATTTCTTTCAGAACACGAACGAGACGCCGACTTGCGCCAGCACGAGGTTGGTGACGTCGAAGCTCGGCTGATCGGCGTCTTCGACGGCGTTGTCGCCGTTCTGGAACACCGAGAGCGGCACGACGTAGTCGCGGACCTCGACGCGCAGGCCGAGCCACTCGGTGAAGTAGAAGCGCAGGCCGCCGCCGAACGACGTCGTCAGCGCCATCGGCGGCAGCACGCCGCCGGGGCCGACGAGCTTCACGAAGGGGTCCGTGACGTTCGGCGTGAGCTTCGCAAGCTGCAGGCCCGCGGCGCCGGCGCCAACCGAGAGATATAGATTGAACTGTCCGAGCGCGAGCTCTTGGACATTGACCTTGCCGTACAAGGGCGACCATTGAAGGTCAGCGGCGATGATGTAGGGGAACTGGTAGAGCTTCACGCGCTCGGGGGCCAGGTTCTCTTTCTGCTTCAGCTCCGTCGTCAAATCGGTGTCGCGGCCGCCGAGGCGCGGGGCGGTGACGCCGGGCTCGTCCCACCAGCCGAACAGGCCGATGGTGGCTTCGAGTGCGACGTTCTCTTTCAGGTGATAGAGGCCCGAGACCATCAATCCAGTGTGTGACGTAAACGAGTCGTTCACGCTCTGGTGCGCCGCGATCGTCGCCTTCGCGGCACGATAGTGCTCGAGGTCGCCGTGCAACTCGAGATGGTCGGGCCAGAACGAGACGATGGCTGCGATCTGCGGACTGCAATGCATGAATGCGAGATGCGAGCTCGTCAACTCCAGAAGGAGCACCTGGTCGTCCGGTTC
>JANNAY010001598.1:0-2670 GCA_031384945.1 Deltaproteobacteria bacterium | reverse complement strand
CCCTCTCCGGGGGTTTTGGGGGGTTTGCTTATCCATCTGCGCCCGCCGCGGGCCCCCCGCGGGCCGGGGGCGCTTTTCCCCCCGTGTTGGGGGGGGCCAGGGGGGCGGGCGGGACGGCGACGATGCTCGATGTCGCCGACGCGCTCGAAGGCGCCAACCAGCGCGGCTTCTCGCTGCTGCTGCCGCTCCCCCTGTTCTTGTTGGTCCTCGGCATTGTGGCCCTCTCCGCCTCGTCCTGCGAAGGCGGCGAAGGCGAAGGCGAAGGCAAAGAAGGAGAAGGCGAGGTCATCGTCGACGTCCCCGACTGCGACGCCGGCGACGAAGGCTTCGTCGGTGCCGCCACGTTGGCGGTGCTGGGCCGCCGCCCGTTCGACGCCGGCGAAGTCAGCGACGGCGTCGCCGCGATTTCGTCAACGTCGCGCCGTGACTTCGTCGTTTCATTGATGGACGAAGCGGCGTTCTCTGACCGCTGGAGCGAGCTGCTGCTCGACGACCTCTACGTGCCGCGCACCGGCGCGCAGGCCATGGGCGCATGCTGGGGACAAGCCCTGCGCGACGATGACGACGACGGCGCCCTCGCCGACTTCGTCAAAGGCCACCGCGCCGACGAGGCCTCGTTTGGCGAAGACTTCACCTTCCGCGATGTCATGCAGTCGGCCATCGCCGCCGACGACGTCAGCGTGCCCTACCGCGCGCACCTGTACGCGCTGCTCACGCGATTGAACGGCTGCAACAACGTCGACCCCGTCGATCAAGAGCTGGCCTTTCGCGACGAGGTCGGACACAGCTTCGAGGCCGCCTACTTGAACCGCGACCCCGTGTGCCTCGCCTGCCACACGACGGCGTTCGCCGTCACCGACGACGAAGACCCCGCCCTCGATCGCCATTGGCCGCTCCAGGGGCGCTTCGAAGACAGCGTCTTCGGCGACGTCATCGACGACGCCCGCGTCCCCCGCGCCGTCTTTCGCGTCGACGGCTTCGTCAAAGGCGGCGGCTTCGGCGCCATCGCCCCCATCGACGGCGACAGCGCCGTCTGCGGCACCGCCGACGGCAGCGTCGTCCCCGCCTTTTGCTTCGACGGCGCCCCCTCGTGCGCCGGCGGCAGCGGCTCGTTCTGCTTGTCGCCCCTCGACGAGCCCTCGTGCGTCGGCGGGCGGGCCACCTGCGACAACACGCCGTACTGCGCCGACCCGGCGTTCCAGAATTTCTCCGCGCCTTCCTGCGACGGCGACGTCGTCACCTGCCTGCGCCCTGATGGAGAAGGCTCCGATGACTTCTTCGCTTGTGGAAACTTCGATGTCGCGCCGGTCTGCGAGTCGGGCGTCGTCGTGTGCCCTGCCCTGCCGTCGTCGGGCGACGACGCCGGCGACGGCTTCTTCCGCCCGTGGGGCGCTGACGAAGCCTGCGGAGAATTCGCCGCCGACCTCGACGTCGACGACCCCGCCGGCATCGACGCCCGCTTCGCCACCGTCGAAGGCGAACGCGCCAACGTGCTGGGGCTCGACGACGCCCTGCGCCGCGGCGTCGAAGCCCTCGCCGCCAATGGCCTCGTCGTCGACGACGACGGCGCCATCGCCGACCGCGACAGCGCCTTCGCCTACCTCGTGGCCATGAACATCGTCGACAACACGTGGAAAGAGATCGTCGGCACGCCCCTGACGATCGCCACGCACTTTCCCCGCAACCAGGCGCAGCGCGACCTTCTGCAATCCCTCACCGATCGCTTTGTCGCCTCGCATTTTTCACTGCGGGCGTTGGTCGCCGACATCGTCACCAGCGGCTACCTCAACCTCAAGTCTCCCGACCAAGCATGTGGTGAAGCCTTCTCGTACCCGCCGGTCTTTGATCCGTGGGTGCGCGACGAGCCCGACGCGGTGAAGCGCAACAACAGCGCCGCCGACGCCGTCCACGCCCTCTCGTCGCGCACGCTGCTGTCGGCGGCCTACGCGGCCCTCGGCTGGCCGCACCCCACCAACGAGCCCTTCCCCGAAGGCCTCGGCGTTGCCCTCGATGTCGGCTGCTTCGACGATTTTAGCACTTGCGAAGCGTTGGCCTCGGCCTGCTCCGAAGGCGCCTGCTGCGCCGAGCGCGACGCAGCCTGCGCCGCTGTCGACGACGGATTGGCCGAGGCCGAATTCCAACGCGGCATCGGCGTCTTTCACGGCGCCTCTGAGAAGGGCTTTCGCGGGCTCGACTTTCAGGCGCGCTTGTTCTTCGAGTCCCGCTTCGGCCTGTGCCAGAAGCCCGCCGGCGTCGACCGCGACGTCGTCGACGACGTCATCGCCGACTTGAGCCAGCGCGGCGGCACCGTCGGCGACGCCGTCAACGCCCTCGAATTCAGAGTCGCCGGCGCCGACGTCTTCGATGACGCCGACCTCGGCCTAGACGTCGACAACGCCGTCAGCGTCGACGACGAAGAAGACCTCAGAGTCGTCTGCGGCGCCCTGCTCGCGTCGCCGCAATTCCAGCTGACCGGCATCGCCCTCCAATGACCCTTCCCCAATAGCGCGGGGCTCGGCCCCGTCGTCGGTCCCTTCCCTCGACGCCCAATAGCGCGGGGCTCCGCCCCGTCGTCGGTCCCTTCCCTCGATCTCCAATAGCGCGGGGCTCCGCCCCGTCGTCGGTCCCTTCCCTTCGATCTCCAATAGCGCGGGGCTCCGCCCCGTCGTC
>JANNAY010001595.1:0-2103 GCA_031384945.1 Deltaproteobacteria bacterium | reverse complement strand
CGACGAATTCGCCGGTGGAGACGTCGAGGGCGGCGAGCCCCCAGGAATCGGCGCGGGCAGCGTTGTCGGAGCCGCAGACGGCGCAGAGGAAGTTGTTGGCTTTGGCGTCGAGGGATTCTTCGTCGAGCACCATGCCCGGCGTGACGAGCCGCGTGACGTCGCGCTTGACGATGCCCTTGGCCATCGCCGGGTCTTCGAGCTGGTCGCAGACGGCGACCTTCAGGCCGGCGGCGACGAGCTTGGCGATGTACCCGGGCGCCGCCGGATGGGGGAACCCCGCCATCGGCATCGCGTTCTCGCCCTTCTCGCGGTCGCGCGAGGTGACGGCGATGTCGAGGATGTCGGCGGCCCGCTTCGCGTCGTCGCCGAACAGCTCATAGAAGTCGCCCATGCGAAACAGCAGGATGGCGTCGGGCGCCTTGGCCTTCGCCGCCAGCCACTGCCGCAGCATCGGCGTCACCTTCGTCGACGGCGGCAACGTCGTCTGCGCCCGCGCGACCAGCTCGGCGTCAGCGGCGTCCATCGGCGTCTTCGTCGTCGACAGCGACATGTTCATAGGCGCTGCCTACGACGTCGCGCGCGCGGCGACCAGACGCCTCGGCTAGTCTGGAGGACCCGCCGTGCTCGCAGCAATAATACGCGCGCCGTTTTGCTCTTTCACGCCATGGTGATTGCTCATGTCTGACACAACGGAGATCGAGCACGACGCGCTGGCGGGCGATGCGGCGAAGAAGGCGGCGAGCACGGCGGCGCTGCGGGCGTGGGCGTCGCAAGCGTTGACGGCCGTGATCGTGCACGGGGTGATGGTGGCCGGGCTGGCCGCCGGCAAATTCGACGCCGGCGCCAGCGTCGTCGGCATCTTGCTCGACAGCCTGTTCGCCTACGCCTTGTGGCTCGTCGTCTACCTGCGGCTGCGCCCCTCGGGCAAAGGCGTGAATGAGGTGTTGGCCAAGACCTTCGTCGGCCTCTCGCTCGGCGTCTGGGGCTTCATCGCCATGCACCGGGCACTGACGGTCAAAGATTTCAGCATTCTTGCCGTCAATGCCTCTATCTTAGAAGTCGCCGGCAACCTCGGCAACGTCGACGGCGACGGCGCCGCCATCGTCATCGTCGTCGTCGCCGCGATCCTGCTGATCGCCTCGCTCTATTTTCTCGGCAAGGTCGTCGTCGTCATGTCGCTGTCGCAGCTGTCGTGGCTCGGCGGCAGCATCTTGTTGTTTCGCGCCGTCGAAGTCGGGCGCTACGTGGCGCGACACCGCGATACGGCCTTCAGCGACAAAGTCGGCGACGCCGAAGACCATCTCGCTGAGCTCTGCCTGCACGTCTTTGCCAAGGGCTGGGTCGGCGCCATCTTCTTGTCCTTCTTCGCCGCCGTCGACGTCGACCTGCTCGCCGTCTACCTGGGGTGGAGCTTCGTTTACGACGTCGTCGCCCGCCGCTTCTTGTGGGCGAAGCTCGGCGGCGGCGTGAAGGCAAAGGTGTTGGCGCGGGCCGCCAGCCGGCTCGATGAGCGCACGCCGCGCGGGGCGAAGACCGCCACCGCCTGACACGCTGGCCGGCGACCGCTCAGGGCCAACGCTGGCAGCGTCGGCCGTCCGCTTTGGGCCCGACGTCGCGCCGCTTTGCCAAGCGCGACGACGAACCCGCACGCTGCGGCACATGTTCGTCGCGCTGCTCGTTGCCCTCGCGTCAGTCGCGCCCAATCCGGTCGAGACGCTCAGCACCCCGACGCCGCTGACGTCGTGGAAGACGTTCGAAGGCGACGACGAGGCCTGGGCCCGCCCCGACTTCGACGACGCCGCCTGGCCCGGCGTCGACGTCGTCGGCCGTCTGGCCGAGCCGCTGCTGGGCGGGGTCGTCTGGTACCGCGCGGTGGTCGAGCTCTCGCCCCGGGCGGCGTCTGAGCGCGACGCGGGCACCTTCATCGGCATCGCGTGGCCACGGTTCGCGGGGCCGTATGCCGTCTACGTCGACGGCGTCGTCGTCGTCGACGTCGGCCGTGGGGGTGTGGAAAAGGGGGTAACACCCCCCGCGGCGGCGTCGGGGGGGTGGGTGTGGGCGGGGGGGCGCCCCCGCGGCAAAAACCGGGGCAAACAAACACCC
>JANNAY010001584.1:0-3049 GCA_031384945.1 Deltaproteobacteria bacterium | reverse complement strand
CCCCGCCGGCCTGCCGCTGCTGAAGCGCTATTCGATCGAGGGGCAGTACGTGCTGAACCTCGTCGAAGAGAACCACCAGGCCGATGTCAGCGTCGTCGACAGCAAGACCAACGACCTCGCCGTCGGCCTCGCGTACACGTTTCAAGGCAGCGAGCTCACCAAACGCCCGACCCTCGAGCACACGGCGACCCTCGGCGTCGGCTATCCGATCTTTCCCCGCATGTGGCTGGTCGGCGCCGGTTTCAAATACAAGAATGTCTCAGATGCCATCGCTGGCAACTACCTCAACGCCGTGTCAGCCGACCTGGGCACGATGCTGCAAATACCCGGCGGTATCAACTTTGCGGCGGTGGGCTACAACCTCATCCCCATTCGCTCTGTCGAATCGGCCCACGTGCCGATCTCGGCGGGCTTCGGGCTGTCATGGGACCTCGGACCGGCCTCGACCCTCATCTTCGGCGGCGACGCCGTGCTCGGACCACAGCAGACCGCCGCCGGCATCCCCGACAGCTCGGGCCTTGGATCATTGCGAGGCGCACTGACGGGTCTTACCTTGTCTTGCGATTGGCTGATTGATTTCGAGACATTAGAGGGCAGCAAATCGAAGTTTTCAGGCGGCCTTGAGTATCTCGTTGCCGAGCTGGTGCCCGTGCGCCTTGGCTACGTCTACGACGAGATCAACCCTGCGCGCGAAGCGGCGAACGGCAACCGGCCTGAGCCGCAGCACCGCGTGTCGGCGGGCATCGGCTTGATCGTGCCGTACTTCGGTTTTGACGTGAGCTACCAGCAGAGCATCACCGACGTCGACGCGCGCGTGCTGGCCTTCGCGCTCAAGGGCTTCTTGCCGCTCTGAGCGCGCGCGCCGCGTTGCGGGTACACAGAAGCAGTGCGCCGCTCTTTCAACGTCAACGTGAGCGTCAACGTCAACGTGATTGCCGGCATCGTCGTCGCCTGCGCGCTCGGCGCCGGCTGCGGCACCGTGCGCGGCCTCCTCGACGAAGGCCGCGTCGCCGACGCCTGCCACGCCGCCGACTTCTACGCGAACCCGTGGTTCGACGACGACGACACCGCCCTCGCCGCCCGCGTGCGCCTGCAGTTGCCCGGCAGCGTCACCGCCCGCGTCGTCGACGTCGCCGCCGTCGCCGGCGACGCGCCGCTGCTGAGAAACGCCGACATCGTCGAGGTCGTCGTCGACGCCCCCAGCGCCCGCGCCCTCGCCGGCTTCACCGCCATCGACAAGCACGGACTTCGCCTGCCCGCCGAACGCCTCGACACGCGCACGTTATTGGCAATGTTTGGCGCGCCGTTGCCGCCGCAGCCGACGTACCGCTCATCGACATCAACGCCTGGACCCTTCGAGTCGCTGATGAAGGTGATCGGCATCGCCGTTGTCGGCATCCCGGTGTCGATGATGACGCTCGGCACCGTGTCACCCGATCTCGGCGGGCTGTTCTCGACGGGGCCATCGACGTCGACGTGGGCCGAAGACTCGCCCGAGCTCCCAGCGTGGCGGGCCAGAAACGACGTCGTCACCGCCGCCCGCGTCGGCCACGCCCTCGGCCTCGACGCCGACGAATGCGCCGCCGGCCGCTGCCGCACCATGCTCGTCGTGCCCCACGCGGCGTCGTTCGCTGCCGTGCGCACGCAGCTCAGCCTCGATGTCGGCGGCTGCACCCTCGTCGACGATCTGACGATCCCGCTGCACACGACGACGCCGCTGTCGCAGACGGCGCCGGACACGCAGCAGTGGCGGCGCTTCGCCGACACCAACTACGGCCTCGATCCGTTCTTGCGCGATGTCGGCGACGCCGCCGACGACTGCTGCGACGACCTGCTCTGCGGCTGCTGAGCGCTCTCGACATCCCGCTGTAACGCCCTGGATCTCCTCGTGGATCTGCAGGCTCGGCTTCGCGCCCTTGTGCATATATGTGTCGTGCATATATGTTCGATGCATCGAAGGAGACGGCCGTGGGCAAGAAGAAGCAGGAAAAGAACAAGCAGAAGGAGAAAGAGGCGCCTGCGCAGACGCAGACGACGTCGTGGGAGAAGTGGCCGCGGCCCAGCGTCGCCGTCGACGTCGTCGTGCTCACTGTCAAAGACGGCGCGCTGTTCGTCGCCCTCTACGAGCGCAAGGCAGAGGCGAAGCACGCGCTGCCCGGCGGCTTCGTGTTCATCGACGAATCCCTCGACGACGCCGCCCGCCGGCTGCTGCGCGAAAAGGCCGGCTTCAGCGACGTGTTCTTCGAGCAGCTCTACACGTTCGGTGATCCGCAGCGCGACGAACGCGGCCGCGTCATCACCGTCGCCTACGTCGCGTTGCTGTCGGCCGACCGCTTCTTCGCCTCTGACTGCGCCAAGGGCCGCGTGCTCGTGCCGTGGCCCGGCGAAACCGGCGGCCCCATCGAAGTTGACGCCGTCGACGTCGAAGCCAGCGCCGTCGACCTCGCCTTCGACCACGCCGACATCATCGGCCTCGCGGTGAAGCGTCTGCGCGGCAAGCTCGACTACACGCCCATCGGCTTTCAGCTCTTGCCCGCCGAGTTCACGCTGCGGCAGCTGCAAGACATTCACGAAGCCGTGCGCGCCGAGAGCGTGAACAAAGACTCGTTTCGTCGGCGGATGTTGGCCTCGGGCCACCTCGAAGCCACCGGCAACCACGAGCGCGATGTGACCTGGCGACCCGCCGAACTCTACCGCTTCGTCCGCAGATCCGCGGTCTAACGCGGAAACATTTCGATTATTTCAACGTTCAACGAAGTGAAGAAAAAACGAAACGAAGGGAGGAACCGATGAGCGCCCCACCCATAACGACGACGAAGACGGCGACACGGAATTCGCAGGCGACGACGACGCGGCTCGACATCAAGGTCGACACCGCCAAAGCGACAGTCGCCGAAATGAAGAAGCAGACCCACACACCGCAGCGGGAGCACAACATGGTCGTCGACATCAGCAAGTTCATCTTTCTTCGCCACCTGCGCGCCGAGCCCACGTCGCACGTGCTGTTCTTCAAAGACGGCGCGCTCAAAGAGACCGGCGCGGGCCTCGC
>JANNAY010001517.1:0-2297 GCA_031384945.1 Deltaproteobacteria bacterium | reverse complement strand
GATGTACTCCATGGCGATGAAGTGGGTGCCGTCCCACTCGCCGACGTCGTAGAGGCCGACGACGTTGGGATGCGAGATCGAGGCGAGGATGCGGGCTTCGTCGAGAAACGACGCGAGGGCCTGGTCGTCGCTGGCCAGCTGCGGCAGCAGCGATTTCAGAATCACCAAACGATCGACAACGCCGACCTGGCGGGACAGGAAAATTTCACCCATCCCACCGACGGCGAGGCGCCGCAGCACCTCGTACTTCCCAAAGACTCTCTCGCCGACAGCGACCATTCGGCCGGGAGAATAGGGATTGCCGGGGGGGAATGCGATCGATCACGTCGGGTGTCCGGGTGACGACGACGAAGCAGCAGCCGTCTCGAGTTGACAGCGCCGGTCAGCTGTCCGTCGCGCCCGCTAGCCTCCGGCGGTGTCTCGCGGCAACCAGCACCGCTTCGGCCCCGGTGTCGACGAGTCCGACGTCCCCGTCGGCTCTCGCGTCTTCGCTCGCGTCGCCCGCTCCTGGGCCGCTGTCGTCGTCGGCACCGTCGTCTTCGTCGGCGGCATCTTCTTCACCGACGGCGACATGTTCGCGTCAACGGGTGGTGGCGTTGGCGCTGTCAGAGAAGCTGCAGTTGCGCGCCCTCACGGCCCGGCAAGACGCAGCTCGCCGCCACCGCAACCACCCGTCGCTGTCGTCGTCGACGATCGGAGCGCATGAGCAATGAGCCCCAAGACGAAGACCGAGCCCGCGGCTGAACTCTCGACCGACGACGACGTCGACCCGCAGCTGGTGAGCGAGCTGAAGCACCGGGTCGCCCGCATCCGCAGCGGCGAGTCCCGCGGGAGACCGGCCGCGGAGGTGATGGCCGAGGTGCGCGCGAGCCTCATGCGGCGACGAGCCGCACAGCGCGACGACTGACACGCCGCGAACAATCGAGTGCCGGCTGTCGGAACCACAACCCGGGTTGTGATTCGGAATCCGTGGCTATCGCTGCGCGGTCGCCAGCGGCGCGTCGACGACAGTGGCGGCGTCGCTGACGACGAAGCTGCCGCGGTACTGCGGCGCCGTCACGCGCTTCAGCCGGCCCTGCAAGCTCACCCGGCGGCCGTCGACCAGCGCGGGGAGGTCGACGGCGATGTCGGGGCCGTCGGCGGCGATGTCGAGTTCGCCGCCGACTTTGACGAGGGCGGGCAACGCAAACGAGGACCACGCGTGGATGTGGACGTCGCCAGCGACGCAGGCGACGCCGTCGAGCTCGTGCATGTCGCCGTTGACAAAGACGTGCCGTTTCAGCGCTGTGCCAGAGACGCCTGCGCAGGCGTTGTCGTCGAATGGAGCGTTCGTCGGCAACGGCAGCAACGAACACGCGCCAGCGAGAAGGGTGACTGCGAGGAGGATGCGTGGGGTCATGGGCCGTCCTGACGTGTGAAACATGCCCCTGTCTACGGCGCGACCCACAGCTCCGTCTTCTGCGTCGTCTTCGGCACCTGCTTCGTCACCCGCACCAACCGCACCTCACCCGCCCGGATCGACGCCATCGACGCCGACGACGTCACGTAGAACGAGCCGTCGCCGATGAGCGACTTCACCTCGAGCTGCTGGCCGCTGGCGTCGTAGGCGCGCAGCGCGAGCTTCAAGTCTTCGATCGACGACGCGCCAGTGTTCTCGACCTCCCACGTCGCCTCGTAAAACGGACCAATGCCGAGGCTCTCAGGGCTCAACGACGCCGCCCGCTCGCGGACCGCGACGCTGACGCCTGTGGGCATGTCGCCGTGCAGCGTGATCGGCTTGGAGGGTGGGAACGATGACGACGAGGCCGCCCCCTCTGACGCGGGCCGCGGCTCTTGCGACGTCCGCGTCACCGTCAGCGTCGCCGTCTGCGCCGACTTCGGCGTCGGCAGCAGATGCGCGAACGCAACGGCATCTCTTTTGCGCAGTGACGCCTCGTAGTCCGACGGCGCTGACTTCTTCGCCGTCGCGACGACGACGCCGTCTTTGTCTTTCAAGTCGATGCGCCAATCGAGCTCTTTGATCACGGCGTCACGCGACGACGTGACGACGACGCGCAGGTCATAGAAGGCGCTGTCGTCGTAGCGGGACAAGACCGACGACCGCACATCGAGCGCGAGCCCCTCGCTGTTGCCATCGGCGATCAACGTCAGCGGGAGGTCGAACTTGCCGGTGTCGTCGGCGACGGCGGGAACCGCGATCTCAGAAGCGGGCGCCGTGACGTCGACGACGGGCTTCTTCTTCTCGCGCATCTTCATGGCGGGAATGTGATCGCGGTCGACGATGACGGCGCCGACGA
>JANNAY010001460.1:0-2329 GCA_031384945.1 Deltaproteobacteria bacterium | reverse complement strand
TGCTCGAGAAGTACAAAGACGTGAAGATCACCAAGGCCGACAAGCCGGCCGAGTTCAAAAAGACCCTGCAGCAGAAGCGCGACGCCAAAGACGCCGTCGACAAGGCCTACACCGAGGTCGTGAAGCTGAAGTCGCCGGAGTGGGCCGTGGCCTCGCTCTTCCGCATCGGCGAAGCCGGCGCCAACCTCGTCAAGGTCATCAAAGACGTGCCGGCGCCCAAGGGCCTCACCGAAGAGCAGGGCCAGCTGTTCAAAGACAAGCTCGAAGAGATGACGCTGCCCATCGAAGAGCAGTCGGCGCAGACGATGGTGCTCTGTCTCGACAAGTCGAGCGAGCTCGCCGTGTTCAATGAGTGGACGCGCCGTTGCCTCGCGTATCTCGATGAGAACCGGCCGAACCAGTATCCGAAGAACTCGTCGGATCAGCGGACGAAGCTGCTCGTCAACCGCGAGCGTCCTGAGTCTGGAAAGGGCCTCGTGCTCGAGCTTCCAAAGCCTGGTGAAAAGGCCAAAGAAGATCCGGCGTCGCAGCCGCCGCCGCCGCCGAAGACGGACGCGCCGCCCGTGAAAAAAGAAGAAGGCCTCGAGCTCAGCTCCAGCGACGTTGGAGGAACGTGATGAAGAAGATTCTCAGCACCCTCGCCCTCGCCCTCGCCGTGTCGTCTTTCGCGGCGGGCTGCGCGACGACGTCTGAAGAGAACAAGGTCGCCGCCGGCAGAGGCATCGACCCCGTCACCGGCGAAGCCGTCGCCAGCGAAGACGCCCGCCTCGCCTTTGCCCGCGGCGCTGAGGCCTACAAAGCCAAAGACGTCTCCTCCGCCCGATCCTCTTTCGAGGCCGCCGCAAAGGCGGATCCGCAGTTTGCGTTGGCGCGTTACAACGCAGGCGTCTTGTACGAAAAAGAAGGCAGACTCGACGACGCCAAACGCGTCTACCGCGAAGCCATCGACGTCGACCCGACCCTCGACCTCGCCGCCAACAACCTCGGTCTGTTGTTGGAAAAATCCGGTCAGAACGACGCCGCGAAACAGTTGTACACCGAGGTCATCGACAAGGCGCCTGAGAGCGTGAGCGCGCGTCTGCGCCTGGCCGCCCTCGCCCGCGCCGACGGCGATCCGAAGACGGCGTCGAAGCTGGCGCGCGAGGCGCTGCAGTTCGATGCCACGAGCTTGCCGGCCTATCGACTGTTGGCCCGGCTCTATGCCGAAGAGAAGCGTCCGCAGCTGGCCCGCTTGATCGCGCTGCGCGGTGCCAAGCTCAGCCCCGACGACGCCGAACTCAACTTCGCCCTCGCCATCGTCGCCCAGAACGAAAAAGACGTGGCCTCGGCTCGCACGCTGCTCGCCCGCGTCATCGAAAAAGACGCCGACCACGTCGACGCCCGCGTCGCCCTCGCCGACATGGCGATGTCGAACCGCGATTGGAAGACGGCGGCCCAACAGCTCGAGGCCCTCGCCAAGCTCGAGCCGAAAAACGCCAGCATCCAGAACAACCTCGGCCTCGCCTACAAGGGCTTCGGCCGCTTCGACGACGCCAAGACGGCCTACAACCAGGCGCTCGCGCTCGACCCCGCGTTCGCTGAAGCCCAGCTCAACCTGGGCATCCTCGAGCTGCGCCACCTGCAGAACCCCGAGAACGCGCAAAAGGCGTTGTCGGCGTACATGGACAAGGCGGCGTCGCCAGCGAAAGAGGCGCCCGAGCTGCTCGAAGAAGCCAAGACGCTGATCGCGTCGAAAGAAGAAGAGAAGCGGATGTTGGCCGAGCAGGCCAAAGCCGAAGCAGAAGCCACCGCCAAAGCCGCCGAAGAAGCGAAGGCGGCCGAGCTGGCGGCGAAGAACGCGCCTGCGAACGGTGGGGCTGCGACGACGGATCCGAACGCGCCGCCGGCCGATGGGGCCGCGCCGCCTCCGGCTGACGGTGCCGCGCCGCCGGCCGACAAACCTGCCGACGATGGTCCGACGACGTCGAAGGATCCAGGCGGCGACGCGCCCGCTGCTGACGCGGCCGAACCGCCGAAGGATGAGCCGACGCCGGATCCGAAGAAGAAGAAGAAGACGCCCCCGAAGAAGAAGCCGGCGGACGACAAGAAGAAGAAGCCCGACGGCCCAGCCAAGGACGACAACTTCTACAATGACTGATCCGAGCGATGTTTGTGGTCCTGTCGTCGTCACCGCGACGCGTCAGAGAACCTGTCCGGGTTTGCGACTGTCAGACCTTCCGCTGCTAGTGTGGGCAGCGGAGGTGCGCTCGTGAAACACCAGCTCGTCGTTTTCGCCGTGTTTGTCGTCGTTTGCGCCCTCGCGTTGCCGGCATCAGCACAGGCCTCGGCC
>JANNAY010001456.1:0-4893 GCA_031384945.1 Deltaproteobacteria bacterium | reverse complement strand
CCCCGCCGTTGAAGAGGCTGACGGCGTCTTTGTCCTCGGCGGTGATGGCGAGCTCGACGGTCTGGCCGGCGTAGGCGTCGTCGACGTCGATCTGCAGGCAGACGCCGGGCAGGTCGTCGTCGGCCACGTCGCCTTTGTGAGGCTGCAGCCCGATCTTCACGCACGGTGAGGCGCGCCCGTCGTCGCCCTTGCACGCGACGCCGGACGGACCGCGGCTGCGCTCGGCGGGGCGCGCCTGCAGCGGGCGAAAGCGCAGCTCGCCGTCTTTAAAACTCACGACGGTGTGAAAGCGCATGAACACGTCGTTGCCGAGCAAGCCGAAGCCGTCGCCGTTGTCGATGGTGCTGGCGACGGCGAGCACGCGGCCGACGGCGGCGTCTTTGTCGCCGAGCAACAGCGGGTTCATGACGAAGCGTCCGCGCGTCTCTTGCTCGCCCGCGACGCCCACCGTCGTCGCCGCGTACGAGAGATCGGCGGGGATGCCGCCGTTGATGCCGATCGACGCCGGCACCGACGTGTTCCACGCGCCGCTGTCGACGAGCAGCCCGAAGCGCGTGCGTCCCTTGGTGCGGTTGTCGGCGGCGCCGCGCAAGAACAGCTGACGATCTTGCTTCTGCACCGCGACGATGACGTCGTCACCGCGGCGCGGCGCTTGTCCGGCGTCGAAGATGCCGACGAGACCTTCGTCGGCGGCCAGGTAGAGGTCGACGCTCTGCAAGACGTCGGCGCCGACGAGAAACAGGTCGGGCGAGTCGCCAAGCACGGTGACGTTGACGCTGCGAAAGCGATGGCGCCCGATCACCAGCTCGCCGAGCTCGAGCTTCTCGCCATAGATGACGTCGCCGTGGGCATCGACCGCTCTCACGGGGGCGCCTCTGGGGGTGTCTTCGTCAAGGATGCCGAGCTTCTGGGCCACCGGCACCGACATCGTGGTGCCCATGGCGCCGGTGTCGAGCACGGCGATGGCTTTGCGTCCGTTGACGTCGACGCGCGTCAGCACCTGCATCGACAGCAGCGGCGCTTCGATGGGGATCCAGTCGCCGTTCGGATAGAGCCGCGGCAGGTTGCTGACGTCGCTGCCCAGCGTCGACACCGACGGCTCGGTCGCCAAATCCGGCGACGGCAGCGGCGCTGTTGCTTCGGCTCGGCCGACCGAGACCGTTCCCGTCGACGACGCCGTCATCAGGCCACCGCCGCGGCACCCGCTGGTGAGCAGAAGCGCGGCGGCGATGGCGATGAAAACGGGCACGTCCGCGTTGTAGCCCGAAGACAGCAAAGACCAGCGTGACGCCGTCGTCGCTGCCTCACTCCGCGATCAATCGTCGTCTTTTTGCAGCGCGGCGATGGCCGAGAAGTCTTCAAGCGAGGTCATGTCGCCGTCGACGCGGCCCTTGGTGGCGAGCTCGCGCAACAGCCGCCGCATGATCTTGCCGGAGCGCGTCTTGGGGAGCGCGTTGGCCCAACGAATCTCGTCGGGCCGTGCAAACGATCCGATCTCAGACTGCACCTGCTTCGCGAGCTCGACCTTCAGCGCATCCGTCGGCGTCGACGAGGCCTTCAGCGTGACGAAGGCGACGATGCCTTGGCCTTTGATGTCGTCGGGGCGGCCGACGACGGCGGCTTCGGCGACCATCGGGTGCAAGACGAGCGCGCTCTCGACCTCAGCGGTGCCCAGCCGGTGGCCGCTGACGTTGACGACGTCGTCGACGCGTCCGATGACCCACAAGCAGCCGTCGACGTCTTTGCGGGCGCCATCGCCGGTGAAGTACCAGGGCTCGCCGGTCTTCGGGTCTTTCAGCTGGCTCCAATAGGTCTGTTGAAAGCGCTCGTCGTCGCCCCAGACGGTGCGCATCATCGACGGCCACGGCTTGCGCGAGACGAGCAGCCCCTGCTCCATCGGGTCGCACTCGTTGCCGTCTTGGCGCACGACGGCGAGGTCGATGCCGGGCAGGGCGTGCATGCATGAGCCGGGCTTCGTCGTCGTCAAGCCCGGCAGCGGCGACGCCATGATCGCGCCGGTCTCGGTCTGCCACCACGTGTCGACGATCGGACACCGGCCGCCGCCGACGACGTCACGGTACCAGCGCCAGGCCTCGGGGTTGATGGGCTCGCCCACGCTGCCGAGCAGCCGCAGCGACGACAGATCGTGCTTCTTCACATGCTGATCGCCCAGCCGCATGAAGGTGCGGATCGCGGTCGGCGCCGTGTACAAGACAGAAATTCTGTGCCGCTCAATGATGTCCCAGAAGCGATCAGGACCGGGGTGCGTCGGTGCGCCTTCATACAAGAAAACCGTGGCGCCGTTGGCCAGCGGACCGTAGGTGACGTAGCTGTGGCCGGTGACCCAGCCGACGTCGGCAGAGCACCAGTAGATGTCTTCGTCTTTGTGGTCGAACACGAACCGATACGACCGCGCACATGCGGCCAGATATCCAGCGGTCGAGTGGACAACCCCCTTGGGCTTTCCCGTGGTTCCTGATGTATATAGAATGAACAGGGGATGCTCGCTGTCGACGGCGACGGCATCGGTGACGCCGGGGCCTTTTTCGATGGCGTCGTTCCACCACACGTCGCGATCCTTCGTCCAGGCGACGTCGTGGCCGGTGCGCTTGAGCACCACCACGTGCTGCACCGACGACGTCTTGGGGTCTTCGAGGGCTTTGTCGACGGTGTCTTTCAGCCGCACGATCTGGCCCTTGCGGGCGCCGCCGTCGGCAGTGACGACGACCTTGACGCCGCCGTCGTGAATGCGGTCGCGCAAGGCCTCGGCCGAGAAGCCGCCGAAGACGACGCTGTGGATGGCGCCGAGGCGGGCGCAGGCCAGCATCGCGATCACGGCCTCGGGCACGAGGGGCATGTAGAGGCACACGCGATCGCCCTGTTCGACGCCGAGGGCGCGCAGGCCGCCGGCGAAGCGGCAGACCTCGTCATGCAGCTGCTGGTACGTCAGCGTGCGCGTCTCGCTGGGTCGCGAGCCTTCCATCGGCTCGCCCTCCCAGATGATCGCGGCTTTGTTGCGGCGCCACGTCGTCAAATGTTGATCGAGGCAGGTCTCGGTGGCGTTGAGCGTGCCGCCCACAAACCACTTCGATCGCGGCGGGTTCCACTCGAGCAGCGTCTCCCACGGCGTGCGCCACACCAGCGCGTCGGCAGCGTCGGCCCAGTAGTCGAGGCGGGCGCGCTCGGCGCCGCGGGCGACGTCGTCGAAGCCCAGCGCCTTCCACGTGTCTTTGTTGATGCGGGCGCGGGCGGCGAACGACGGCGGCGGGGCGTAGGAGTCGGCCATGGGCGGTCGGCTTATCAGAAAAGCGACGGCGCCCGTGCAGGGCGCCGTCGTCAGAGTCTTGAGCTTGGAGGTCCCGGCCAGAATCGAACGGGCGTAGACGGTTTTGCAGACCGCTCCCTAGCCACTCGGGCACGGGACCGTGTGACGTCGACACTCGTAGCGCGCCTCCGCGGGCCCCGCAAGCGTGGAGTCTTCCGTTCTAGGCTGCCGCCCTCGCTTCCTCGGAGGACACGACATGGCGACCCGCAAGAAGACCGCGACGAAGAAGGCAGCCAAGAAGACCGCGACGAAGAAGGCCGCGACGAAGAAGCCCGCGAAAAAGGCAGCGAAAAAGGCAGCGAAAAAAGCGACGAAGAAGAAGGCGACGCGGGCGGCCCCGCCAGCACGCACGACCACCGCCAAGAAGAAGGTCGCGACGCGGGTGGTGCCGTCGTCGTCGTCGACGCCGCGGGCGGCCAGGCTGCCGTGGATTTGGAAGTACGCATCGGGCAAGCAGTGCGTCGGCCTCTGGGTCGACGACGACTTCGTCTGGGCCAGCAACGACAACGGCGACGTCGTCGCGCTCACCCACGACGGCGAGGTCCACAAGCAAATGAAGCTCCCCAAGGGCAGCGTGGCCGCCATCGCCGACGAGGCGTGGAAGTACGCGGGCTGCGCCGACGGCAAGGTCTACGACCTGACAGGACGCGTCCCGCGGGCCATCTACGACGTCGGCAGCGCCAACATCGGCTGGCTCGAGATCCACCGGGGCAACCTGGCGCTGGCCGACCTCAAGGGCACCGTCGCCGTCTACGACGCCCTCGGCGAACAGCGCTGGAAACAAGCCGTGAAGGGCGGCGGCGAAGGCTGGGTCTGTCGCACCGACGGCACCGGCGTCTACCACGGCTCAGAGGTCGGCCTGCGCAAGCTCTCGTGGCAGGGCGAGCTGCTCTGGCACAACAAAGAGGTCGGCGACGTCAGGTTCGCCGTCGTCGACGGCGACGAAGTCATCATGACCGCCGGCTACCAGAAGCGCGGCAGCGCCGATCTCTTCGTCGTCGGCGCCCACAAAGGCGAGACGCGCAAGAAAGTCGTGCTCACGTCGAAGCTGCCAGGATTTCGCCACACCGGCGCCGAGGGCTGCGCCTTCGCCCGCGGCGCCACCGCAGCCGAATCGCGCACCTACGTCGGCGCTGGCGGTGCGCTGATGGTCTTCGACGGCAACGGCAAGAAGTTGTGGGAGGCCACCGTCGACGGTGATGCCGTCTGCAACATGATGCTGCACCCCGTGAACGGCGCGCCTGCGCTGTTCTTCTCGACGGGCAACGGCAACGTGCAGCGCCTCGACATCGGCGACGAAGCGATCGCGCGGGCGCTGCAAGGATCTGTGACAGCGACCCGCACCGTGAAGCGCGTCGAAGCCGCTGACGACGACGGCCACGTCGAAGTCGTCAAAGACGTCGGCAGCGGCGTCGTCGTCGAAGTCGTCAAGATCAAGGGCGAGGGGCTCAAGGTTCGCCCCGTCTCTGACGGCTACAAGAAGGATTGGTACTGCCAGTTCCCCCGCGATTTGCGCGTCGAAGGCGCCCGCTTCGTCGTCGACGAGCTCAGAGAAGCGGCCCAGGGCG
>JANNAY010001419.1:0-8783 GCA_031384945.1 Deltaproteobacteria bacterium | reverse complement strand
CCGCAGCCGAAGCCCGGCGAGCTCGCCGAGCTGCGCCGCCAGATCGCCGTCGTCGGCTACCGCGCCAGCTGGCGGGGCCAGTCGGTGCTGTCGCTCTGCCAACAGCTCGTCGAGCTCTCGCGCGGCGGGCTGCGCCGGCTCGGGGCGAAGAACAACCGTGGCGACGACGAGAGCATCTTTCTCGAGCCGCTGCAGAAGAGCCTCGACGAGGGACGCACCTTCGCTGAGCGCCTGCTCGACCTCTACCAACACGCGTGGAAGGGCTCGTTGGCGCCGTTGTGGGATGAAGTCGAGTTCTGGCCCGACGAAGACTGACCGTGCGCCCAGCCGCGTCAAAGGGCGCCTGTGTGGGCCATCACCTGTCTGGTTTGTCTCATGGTGCTGCAGATCTGGCTGCGCCGTGTCGAAGCGGAGAGGCTGGGCTGTCTGGCACCCGCCTTGCCCGAGGTGATCACATGCGCACCGGTGGTTTCTCGCTTCTCGAAGTCATGGTCGTTGTCTGCGTCGTCGGCATCAGCGGCGCCATGGCGGTCTTCGCGATGTCTGACCAGGTGATCGCCGCCAAGTCGCGGTCCGACGAGATCGGCATGTTTCTGCGCATCAAGGCCGAGCGAAACAACGCCCGTGAGCGCATGCGCGGCTTGACCATGATCGCCGACAACGGCGGCCACACCGTCGTGTTCGGCAAACCCATCATCACTCGCAGCAACGGCAGCATCACCTGCACCACAACCCCAGAAGTGATCGGCAGCGTCCACTTCACCGAAGCCGTCGCCCTCATCGACAGCTCCAACCACTGCCTCGACGAAAACGGCCGGCCCGTCGGCACGTTCACGATGGGCATCAAAGGACGCGACGGCCGCGTGAACACCGTGAGCGTCACCGAGAGCGGCCAGCTTGTGTCAGAGCTCAACGAGCGCACCAGCAAGGGCGAAGAGACCAGCGTCGTCAACTTCTCCGAAGCCAGCATGCAGGGCCAGTGAATGTCTGAGGGCGACCGCCTCTCGGCGCAGTCGACGCAGCAGCTCTTCGGCGTGATGAACGCGCCGTCGCGCGAGGGACTGCCGACCGAGTCGTTGCCTGTCCCCTCTGTGGTCGATGGCGCGGCCTCGCTCGACGACTTCGAGGTGCACGAGAAGCTCGGCGCCGGCGGCAACGCCACCGTCTCGGTCGCCACATGGAAGAAGACCGGCGAGCGCGTGGCGCTCAAGATCATTCACGGCGAGCTCGCCAACGATCCGAAGTACCTGACGCGGTTTCAGCGCGAGGTGCGGGCCTCGAGCCGCCTGCAGCACCCCAACATCTGCCGCGTCGTCGCCTGGGGCCCGCCCGACCCAGAGAAGACAGGCGGCAAGCTCTTCCTCGCGATGGAGATCGTCGAAGGCGGCACCATCGCCGACCTGATCGAGCGCGCGCAGCGGTTGCCGCCGCAGGTGGCGGCGTCGCTGATGGTGCAACTGCTCGACGCCCTGGGCGCTGCCCACGACGCCGGCATCCTGCACAGAGACGTCAAGCCGGCCAACGCGATGGTCACCCGCGACGGCGTGCTCAAGCTCGTCGACTTCGGCATCGCCAAAGGACAGAACGACGCCACCGTCACCGAGACCGGCTTTCTCGTCGGCACGCCGGCGTACATGAGCCCCGAGCAGGCGGTCGGCAAAGAGATCGACGCCCGCACCGACCTCTACGCCGCCGGCATGTGCTTCTACGAGATGCTGCTCGGCCAAAACCCCTACGCCAACGATGCGCCGTCGCACGCGCTCTTGCGCATCGCTTCCGAGGCGATGCCGTCGGTGTTCGAGCAAGACGCCAGCGTGCCCGGCGTCGTCGAAGGCGTGCTCGAACGCCTCGTCGAACGCGACCGCAACGCCCGCTACAACTCTGCCGCCGAGGCCATCGCCGAGCTGCGCCCCTACCTCGCCTTCGTCGATGAGGTGCACCCGAACCTGCTGCGTGACTTCGTCGCCGCACCCGAGCAGCTGAAGCACACGCTGCTCATCGAACAAGCCGAGCTCGAGATGGCCCGCGCCGAGCGCCTGTTGCTCGCAGGCGACGTCAACTTGCCAGCCGCTGCGCTCGCGCTCTTTCGCGCCAGCAGCCTCAGCAACACCATTCAGATCGCGCACCGCTTCGAGCACGTCTGCGCCCGCGGCAACTTCAACTTCGGCGTCGCCGACGACGACGCGCTGTTGAAGGCGCGGCAGGCGCTGCGCGAGTCACCGAACCCCGCCGGTCCGCTCAAGCGCCTCGCCGACCTCTACCGCGCCCGCGGCGACATCCACCGCGCGGTGGTGTTTCTGCGCCGCTACCTGCGCGAGAAGCCCACCGACTCGCAGGCGCAGAACCAGCTCGAGCTGTGCGTCGCTGGCGTACCGACGCCGACGTTGACGCCGCAGGGCAAGCTGCAGACGCAAGACATCCTCGCTGGCGTCAAGACCGGCGGATGGGCCGCGGTCTCGATCGACCGCAAAGAGCTCGCGCTCTCGCTGCAGCAACCGAAGCCGGGCGTGCGCGCGCCCGCCGGCGGCAAAGGGCCGAAGCTGTTGCCGTCGTCGCCGCCGCCGCCGGCCGCGTCCTCAACGATGGTGGTGCGCGGCCCCGATGACGTGCGCACGCGCATCAAGAACGCCGCCGCCGCCAACGTCGCCACCTCGGCGAGCGTTGGCGTCGGCGGCGTCAGAGGCGCCCGCGTCGACGACGACAGCTTCGGCGCTGTCGCCAGCTCTTACTGGGAGCGCTTCGGCAGAAAGATGACCGTCGCCGCCGTCTTTCTCGGCGCCTTTGCCTTCGTCGTCTGGCTCTTCTCCGTCGTCGTCGACGCCAGCGTCGGCACCACGCAGCAGGTGCTGTCCGACAACGCCGCCCACGTCGGCGCCATCGAACAAAACGACATCGCGCGCCGGCAAGAGAACCACCTGAAAGACGCCATCTCGCACGAGAACGGCGAAGACTGGCAGCGCGCCATCCGCGACGTGAACCTGCTGTTGGCGTCGAAGCCGCCAGCGTCGATGGCGCTCGACGGACTGTTGATCCGCGCGCGCTGCCGCGTGCAGCTGCGCGACCGCGAGTCGGCCCGCCGCGACTTCGAAGAATTTCTCGCCCAGACGCCCCTCAGCGACCCCCGCCGCGTCGCCATCAAACAACAATTGGACGCCTTGTGAACCCTCACCCTCTTCGCGCGCCGCGCGGCTTTTCGATGATCGAGGTGATGGCCGCGAGCGCCATCTTCGCCGCCGGCCTCGCCGCGATCTTCACGGCGTTCTCGACGTCGTCGCAGCAGTTCGAGCACCAGCGGCACACGACGCACGGCATCCACCTGACCGAGGCCAAGATGGAAGAGCTGCTGCTGCGCGTGTCGTCCGACGTCGAGCTCTCGACGGGCGGCACCACCTTTGGGCCGGACTGGTTCACCGACAAAGGCTTTCCGGCAGCGGCGGGCTGTCCGACCGCGACGACGGGAACACCCGCCGAGGTCGCCGGCTGCCGCTACCGCGTCACCTGGAGCTCCAGCCCAACCAGCGTCGACCGCGTGCGCGTGACGACAGTGACGACGTCGTGGGGCGAGCGCGGCGCCTTGAAGACTGTCTCCTTCTCGACGCAGCGGAACTGACCATGAAAGCTCGAGCCTTCAACCTTCTCGAAGTCGCCGTGGCCAGCGCCATCGCCGGCATCATCGCGGCTGCTGCCGTCTCGTCGTTCGCCGTCTTGAACCGGCAGTTGGTGAAGCTGCAGGCCGAGACCGGCGCCAGCGACGACGCCAAAACGTTGATCGACTTTCTCGTCACCGACCTGCAGGCCGTCGGCGGCGGCAGCGTGCGGCCGTGGATGGCGCTGTGGATCGAAGACAACAACACGGCGACGGCGACGCGCGACGGGTTGTTTGGCCAAACGATCCGAACGTCTGATCGCATCACCTACGCGTTGGCGATCAGCGACGCCCGCACATGCCCAGTCGTGTCGATCACGGCCACCGACGTCTTCACCACCGGCAACTCTGCCGCCTGCTGCTTCTTTCAGCTGCAAGACACCGACAAGGCCGGGTTTCTTGAACCGGCTGGCACGATCAACTTCCACACCGTCATCGTCAAAGGCGGCGCCAGCCAGCAAATTACGCTGAGCAACCTCACGAACCCCCCGCTGGGACCGACCTGCTCGATGAAGTGGAAACCGGGGCCCCTCGCTGGCATCGACAACGTCGACGGCGACAACCTCATCGACCCCATCGACGGCACCATCTCGCCGGCACCCGACTTCACCAACGGATCGCTGTCGGCGATCTCGATCCGCACGATCTTCTTGAACGAGACGACGCACGAGCTGTTCGCCCACGAAGACCGCCGCGGCTTCAACGGCGCCAGCGTCATCGTCGACGCCGACGAAAAGAAGCGCATCGCCTCGAACGTCTTCGATCTGCAGGTGCAGCTCGGCTACGACGGCAACCCGGCCGACGGCCGCCTGCTCGACACCGGCACCGCCAGCGACGAGTGGCTCTACAACAACAACGCCGATGGCAACCTGCCGCCCGGCGTCGACCTGAACGACCTGCGCATGTCCGCTGTCGGCGTCGTCGTCGGCACCAACGTCAAAGACTCGAACTACAAGTCGTTCGCCCAGGTGCGCGGCGGCGTGGTCAAGTCTGTCCCCGGCATCCATCTTCGCGGCGCCATGGGCAAAGCAGCCCTGCGCAACATCTTCGTGTTCTTCTGATTCTTTGAGGTCCGCCATGACGTCGTCCAAGCACAGCCGGGGCTACGCGCTGTTGATCGTGATGTTGGTGCTGGCGCTGATGAGCGTCGGCCTCGGCACGTTGCTCTACTTTCTTGAAGCGTCGGCGCAGACGACATCGTCGATGCTCGAGCGGCGGCGCGTCTTCTACGCCTGCGACGGCATCGGCCGCGCCGCCACCGTGCTCGCGCAGAAGTACATGACAGCCGCCGCGCCGACGACGCCGTCGCTGATCAAGTCCGTGTGCGACGAAGCCGGCGGCGGCTGCTGCGCCTCGGCCACCGGCGCCATCGGCGACTGCGACAACGGCACGCCGCCGGCGTCGACGTCGCGCAAGACCGCCTTCAACTCAGACCCCAACGGTGCTGGTGCCTCCGCGCTGCCGTTCATCGTGCCGCCGGGCTTCAAAGTGAAAGAGTTTCAGATCGCGTCGCTGGCGCCGAGCTGCACCACCGACACCGACTGCGTCAGCGGCACCTGCGTCAAAGAAGGCAGCGCCGCCACGGGCAACTGCCGCACGGTCGCGCCGCTGCCCAACGGACCCTTTCAAGGCATGAACGCGCGCCAAGACGTCATCGCCATCGCGCTGCGCGCCGAGCACACGGCGACGACGCAGTTCGCGTGCAAGACGCGCCAGACGCTCACGCTCGGCAAGATCGCGATGTTCCAGTTCTTCTTGTTTAGCGACTCGAAGTTCACGGATTGGCACCCCGGTCCGGCGATGAAGGCCACCGGCCGCATGCACGCCAACGGCGACCTCGGCATCGCCACCGGCAGCCCCGTGTCGATCGAGCGCGTCACTGCCTCGGGAGACATCCGTTGCCTCGACGGCAGCGGCAACCTCGACCCCGGCAATTGTGCCGCCGCCACCGCCCGCATCGCCAACAAGCTCAACCCGAACTTCGCGATCGCGGCCGACTTCACACCCTTTCGCCGCACCAACGCCTCGTGGACGCAAGACGCCTTGAACGACTACGGCAACGGCAACGCGCAAGACAAAGCCCACGGCGTGCCGCGCTTGCAGCTGCCGGTCATCGGCTCACCGCAGGTACAGCGAGGCTGGGACGCCTCCGACGCCGTCATCGACAACGCCAACGTCGTCGCTGGCGTCACCGTCGCCAACTCCCGCTTGCTGGTCGATCCCGTCCGCAGCGCCGACGGTGCCGACATCAGGGCGCAGAAGTTCGCCTTCAAGGCCGACATCCGCATCATCAACGGCGTCTGGTATTTGAAAGACCCCGCCAACGAGAACAACTGGCCCGGCGTCGCCATCTGGTCCGACCACGGCGGCACCCACAACCGCACCGTCGCCGACGACTTTCTCGGCGCCACCGAGACCACGAGCGATGTCGGCCAGCGCGCGTTGTCGACGAATGCGACGCTGGGTTGGGCCGGCCGCGTGCCGCAGCGCTACTCGTATTACGGCACCCAACTCGGCACGAACACGGCCCTGGCGTGGGACATGGACCCGAACGCGGCAGCGACGTTGCGGCCGCCGCAGGCGACGCGCCCCGTCGTCTCCTACGGCTCTCTCTTTCGCGACAGCAGCATCAGCGACGCTTCTGCGCTGTGGCGGCCCGGCGTTCGCTCGCTCAAAGAGGGCACGGCATTCAGCTGGTGCGCGGCGAAGCCCGGCGGCAGCACCCCCACCGTCGACATGATCGACGCCCTCGCGCTCGACACCGCAGCCACGCCCTGCCCCGACTTCGACGCCGACAACGACGCCACCAGCACCGGCACCGGCGCCGCACCCGTTCCGACCGCCGGCAAAGAACGTTGGAGCGTCGGCGCCGGCGTCGTCGCCGCAGCCCGCAGCGGCTTCAGAAACGGCTACGCGGAATTCTTCGCCTGCACCAACAACGACGACTCACAGAACGACCCCGTCGGCTGCACCAGCGACCGCCGCCTCGGCAACGTGCTGCCCATCAACTTCGACCTCGCTGCCTTCCAAGAGGCCCTCGGCGACCACAGCAACGCCGGCGAGCTCGGCTCGTTCTTCTGCGACCCGCCGGCGACGTCATGCGGCGCGTTCATGGGTCGCCAGTTCAACGGCATCGTCTACATCGGCGCCCCCTACGCCGGCTCCGAGAACGGCTACGGCGCCAACGGCGGGTCGAACCAGCCTGCGGTGCTGCCGGCCAACAACGTCGACGAGCCGACCCACGTCGACAACTCCGGCGCGGCCAAGGGTCGTTTCAAGAGCGACACCGGCGCGAACATCGCGTGGGCAAGCGCCGATGCCGCGACGACGGCGAAGATCTTGCCCGTGCTCCTCGACGCCGACAAAGGCGGCCGCCAAGAGGTCCGCGACGACGAGGTCGCTGCCTTGCCTTTCCCCCTGTGTTCAGACGCGGGCGATCCGACGGCGCCGGCACCGGGAACGGCGCTGACGACGCGCGGCTACCGCTTCAACCGGCCCAGCTGCGCCGCAGCGACGACGACGCGCATCAACGGCGTTCGCGTCATCAACGCCCGTCGCGTCAACAGCAACACGCCGCCCGTCGCCGCAGTCGCCGTCAGCGAGGCCGGCTTCATCCCGGCGTTTCCGACAGCGCCGGTGCTCACCGCCGCTGCGACGGGCGAGCTGCCCAACGGCATCTCGATCATCACCAACCTGCCGATGTACGTCGTCGGCGACGTCAACATCACGTCGGATGCGTTCAACACCGACTTGACCAAGCCCTGGGTGCCTGTGCTCATCGGCGGCGACGTCGTGCATCCGTTGTCGAACGCCTGGGACGACCGCAACGCGCGCTGGGCGCTCTCGAACGGTGATCAAACACGCCGAGCGATGGTCACCCGCTACTACATGGAGATGCTGGCAGGCTGGGGTCCTACCGTCGCCGGCAGCCGCAGCGGCGGCATCCACAACTTTCCGCGTTTTCTCGAGGACTGGGGCTCTCGCGTCGCTGCCGACTGCAAAGGCACAGGCGACTTCACGGTCAACTGCCCTGCGATCATCCTCGGCAGCCTCGTCATCGGCCACAACCGCGTTTACGCGCTCGGCAAGGGACCCGAAGCCACGCCCGGCGCCATCGGACGCTCACCGCCGCGGCGCGATTGGGGCTTTGACCGCCACCTCGAAGACCTCGCGAAGCAGCCGCCCGGCGCACCGGTCTTCGACGTCGCCGCCATCCAACAGTGGACGCGCAACTAAGGCGCGCACTGAGCTGAACTCAGAGCTGACCCCGCGTCGAGCGGCTGACGACGGCCGCGCGCACGCCACGCGGCAACAGCGAGGCGATGCCCATCGTCGTCGACAGCGGCCACGGAAAGCGCAGCCACGCACGCTTGCTGTCGATGGCGTCGGCGATGAGGCGCGCGGCGGCGTCGGTCTCGACGAGGAACGGCATGGGGAACTTGTTCTTCGCCGTCATCTCTGACTTGACGAAGCCCGGGTGCACGATGGTCGTGGCGATGCCGGCGGCCTGCAGATCGGGCGCGATGCTGTCGAGAAAGAAGCTGAAGGCGGCCTTGGTGGCGCCGTAGACGGGCGCAGCGGGCTGCGAGAGATCGGCAGCCAGCGACGAGATGCCGACGACGTGGCCGTGGCCGCGGGCCTTCATGCGCGGCAGCAGCGGCAAGATGGTCGCGAGGGCGCCGGTGAAGTTGGTGTCGATGACGGCTTTGGCGTCTTTGACGTCGATGTCGAAGACGCGGGTGCCTGTGCCGCCGACGCCGGCGTTGGCGATGACGACGTCGAATTTGACGCTGTCGTCGAGGGCGGCGACGGCGTTGCCGCAGGCGTCGGCGTCGGCGACGTCGAGGGCGACGGCGTGGGCGTTGGCGCCGATCTCGTCGACGAGGGCTTTGAGCTTGTCGGCGCGGCGGGCGCCGAGCCACAGGTGGTCGCCGCGGCGGGCGAGCTCTTTGGCGAGCGCGGCGCCGATGCCCGACGAGGCGCCCGTCAGCAGCACGTTTCGCCGCGCGCTTTTTCCGTCAGCGGGTCGGGAACCCTGGGCGTTTTGGGTGGTCATGTGTCCGGCTCCTGACGACGTGCCCACGAGGAAGTGGTGGGCGTCTGTGTGCGGGTGTTTCGCAGCCGCGGTTTCGTTTGA